>JAGLDW010001786.1 GCA_023145395.1 Lentisphaeria bacterium
CTCCGGCTCCGGCTCCGGCGACGGCGGTGGCGATTGCCCACGCGAGCGCCACGCCGGCAGGAAGCAGCGCGACGGGGGCTATCGATCCGGCGCTTGTCCCGTCAGAACTCGTCTCTGTGCACGTGGTTCCCAAGGTCCCCGGCTGGGCGCCGACGAAGCTGAAGAAGGTCGAGAAGCATGCTCTCGCCTACGCTTTTAAGTTTGCCGTCGGCGAAAACCACGAGGCTGCCAACCCGAGCACGCACCATGCGCCGAAGCGCGCCTTCAAAAAGAAGGTCAAGCTCGCCACGAAGAAGAAGCTCTCCGGCGGCTGCGGCTGATCGAGGCGCCTTATCAAGGCGCCTTGCGGCGGACGCTTAGGGGATCCGCACGCAGAGTACCGCCAAAGTGAGGCTGCAGTTTCTGATCTCGATGAGGGTCATCATCGTGTTGCTGTCGGCCTCTCCGCAGGCAGCGTTCGTGACCGAAGCCGTCCAGTCCTTGCAGGTATTCTTTGAATCTACGGCGCCGGTTCCTGTCGAACCGTGCCAGACATCGGCGTCATCCCAGTCCGGACTCGCGCCCGTGCCCTCGTTGACTTCCTTGCCATCAAAGGACCAAAGCATCATCCCCGTGGGCCACTTTGCGGGAAACATCGCCGTCCACGACGTGAAGAGCTTTTCGCCTCGGCTATTATAGACGGGAAAGCTCGCGGAGGTGGCTGTGACCACGTCGATAACGTTCTGCGTGGAGGACGAGAGAAACGCCTTGAAGGTCCCGGAAAAATTTGCCGCGGTGGCTTGTTGTTGGCATAGGGCGTTAGCCCCCGATACCCCGCTAAGGTCGCCCGTATGGGCCTCGTTGAGGGCAACGAGAACAATATCATTGCCGCAGCCCGGTTCATGCGTCCAGGTCGTCTGGGAGACCGCAGGTGTGCAGATGGTGCAGGTGTTCGGACCTGCAGCACCGGCGGCATAGCAGACCCCGTCGATATAGCAGCTTGTTTTCGCGAGGGTCCAGGCGGTCTGGGAAGTGGACGGAAGGCAGCTATGGCACGCGTCCGATGTGTCGCCGGTGACGTGACAGGTCCCCCCGATATAGCAGCTTGTTTTCGCGAGAGTCCAGGCGGTCGGGGATACGGAGGGATCGCAGCTATGGCATGCGTCCAAGGTGTCGCCCGCGACATAGCAGGTGCTCTTGATCTCGCAGGTGTTGGCTACGCGGCTCCAGGTGGTCGTTGACAGGCTCGTCTTGCAAACGTGGCACGTACTCTGTGTGACGTCCTCCGCGTAACAGACGTTATCGATATAGCACTCGGTTGCCTGCGATGGCGTGTGACAGATCCCTGCCGTGCAGGTCTCTCCCGAGGTACAGGGATCGCTGTCGGCGCATTTCGCACCATCGGCGGCGTCCTTTTCGCCACAGCCTGTCAGAGGATAACACGCGGCCACCTTACAGTTGGCTTGGGGGTCAGGGCACGTTATCTCCGTACCGTCGCTACAGACGCCCGATTTGCAGGTGCTTCCGGCGTGACATTTATCCTTTTGGCAAGCGGCACCCTCCTTTGCTGGCGCGTGTTTACAGAGATGGGAAACACATGTGTCGGCGGTGCAGATAGAGAGATCGTCGCAGTCGATGTCCGAAGCACACGCTGAACAACCTTTATCCGCTAAATCCTTTTGGCCGTCGCAGTCGTTATCTAGGTTATCGTTGCACACCGCGCTCCCGGGAGGCCCTTCGAGGACACCAGGATTGACCTTGGCC
>JAGLDW010001787.1 GCA_023145395.1 Lentisphaeria bacterium
CATACTGTCACGTCAGTGCCTGCATGTCAAGCAGGCAATAAGGTGGACTTAGGGCGCAAGGCGGCTCTGTAGGGCCCTAATCCGTAAAGAGGCTCTCTGTTAGCCACACGGTCGCCCGCTCCGCGGAGCGGGCGTCTTTGTTACCGATACGGCGGAACACATACAGACACGTTGAGGGCAGACCGTATCCCCCAAAAAATAGGTGTCATTCCGTATGACGCGGGATCCGCGCTTCTTCCTGACGAATCGCGCGAAAACCACTCCACCTTCGTATTCCTCTTTGCGGATCAGGGGTAGGGGCAGAGGCTCATGGGCCAGCGCGGGAGTCGTGAGGAAACAACTGTTGCCAGCGGCCATTGCGGTGGAGAGTGGCGAGGGCGAGAAAGGCTTCATCGCCGGATAGGCTCCAGAACTGGCCGGTGAGTTTGAATCGACGTTGGTATTGGGAGCAGGTCGATTCGATGGCGCCAGAGCCAACGGGTTGACCGATGCGCTTGCCTTGCTTGTAGTCCATGCGGTCTTTGTGTGTGTTGAAGTAGCCGATTTCTCTTTCGAGAGCTTCGCGTTGCTCTGTTGTCAGTTTGTCGATAACTGAGCGCATACCTTCGAGTCCGTGAATGACGTCCAGTGCGCCATTGTTGCGGCGGTCCAGTGCCTGAAGGAGAGGAGTGACCCAGGCGCGAGCCTCTACTGTTCCGCGTCCGAAAAGCTCGTTGGCCAGAGACCACAGATGCCCCTTGACGTGGTATAAGTCGACGCGCTGTTGAGCATCCTTGAATCGGTCTTCGACGAGATTCCAGATCCAGATAGCGCCGTCGGCAACGACCAGTACCTGCTTCGCGGAGGTAAGTCCACGGCGGAGCGCTTCCGCATAGAGCTGGTGACGGAACGTATCCAAACCAAGCCGTGTTGCCACGAAGCCGCGCTCTGCAATGATCGGTCGCCCGGATGCAGTTGTTGCACGTTGGTCGAGCCGAAAGATAGTGGCTGTGTAGACCCAATGCCACCGCTTCGGTTCCTGCCCGCGTCGCCGTAACCGTTTGCTGTGCCCCCAGTCGTCGCGTTCACGGATGTTCCAGGCGTCAATTTCAATGACCAAGGCGTGCTCGCGGTTGCGTACTGGGGTCTCTGCGGCCAGTTTGGCAATGCCCTGCGGCTTCTGAGCCAGGGTGGCCTCGGCATCCCGGATACGCTGAGCACGCTCGCCCTGACGACGGGCCTCTCGGTGCACGGTGCTGGGATCCAAGCTAAGACCAGTCATGCGCCGGAAGTCCTGGGCATGCTGGGCCGTGGGACCACGCAGGGCATGCAAAGCTGCTAACTCCTGTACGCGGGGCGATGCCGTGGCGCGAGGGTGCAAACCGAAAGCAATGTCCGTAGGATAGGTGTGCTTGCCACACGGGACGCAGAAGCCATAGTCGCGACGAAATGATACCCAACCAAAGCTGGAGTTTACCCGACGTTCTCGGCCGTAGGCCTCCACATTCAGCCGTTGTTTGCAGACCGGACAGTCTAATGGCTGAGCGCTCGCCTGTTGCTGAACCAGCGTTTCCAGCGCTTGCCGACGGGCCTCGCGAGTGACCTGATCGACCGCCTGTTCCAGCTTTCCCATACCCACCGCCTCATCCCCATGTTCGAGTTTAACTCGCGCAGTGATCCAGGCAGCAACGTCCGTTTCAGAAATCGTCAAAGATGGTGTTGA
>JAGLDW010001788.1 GCA_023145395.1 Lentisphaeria bacterium
TCGTGACTCGGCACGATGCCCGAAGTCGCACCGACGCTTCGCAACGCCTCGGGGGCAACCTTGTCAGGGAACATATGCACATGGATGTCAAACACGTTCACAATGCAGTTTCAATAATTGAACAAATCGCGCAGTGTGAAAGACTCCCCCGTCGCGCGGTTCAGCGCGTTCAGGACCTTTCGTTGAGAGTTCGGAGTCAGACGGCGCCCCTTGCGGGCCCGCGAGATGGTCTTGTGCGTAAGCTGGACCACGGACGCAGCCACCAAGTCATGCCCTTTCAGATCGCGTTTGTCCAAAATCGCGGCCAAGGGTTGGTCTCCGAGATTTCGTTCCAGTGAATCGCTACTCGTCATAGTGGTTTCTCTCAAATCTATTCGAACGACACATCGTCAATATACACGTGCGTTGTCGTGGTTGTGGTGAAACGGAGTTGCCCGAGCTGCGCGGAAAGCATGTCGGGCGCCACACCCTTGCTCTTCGGCAAGAACTGTGACAAAGGCGCCTCGACCCGACACCACTCCTTGCTCACCAGTTGGTCCGAGGGATTCTTCCACTGCCAGACGAAGCGCACTCCGCTGGGGGATTCAGCCTGTAGATCCACAATCGGCGGGGGACATGCCTCGCCGACGGCACGCATCCAGAACACGAGCTTTGGCGCATCCGAATGCGCGAGCGTCGCGCCGCGAACGCCCCAGCAAGCCATGGTGGATTCGCCAGGCACAATCTCCAGGCCATACTTGCCGCTGCGGAACGCCTTGGCTTTGATCCGGTGCCGACCGGGCCGCCGTTCAGCGTACCGCATCCGCCAGCGTCGGTGTTCCGAAGGCGTCTCGAAATCCTCGAGAAAGCGAACGACGGGAACGTTTTCGGGATCGAGACCCAGTGCCTTGGGTTCAAAAGACCGGACCAGTGTGGAGGTGGAGACATCGCGCTCATCAACCACCACGCCGAACCAGCTAACGGGCTCCCCAGACTCGTCCACGGATATGACAGCGCTGAAACGCCGTCCGTCCTCCGATTGCGCCACCGTGCTGCGCCACCATTTCATTCTCCACGTCAACTCACCGGCTGCATGGCATACGAAGGCGCGTTTCGTGGGCACTGGCGCATCGGTCTCGAAGAACACACGCACTCCGTTGCCCTCGCGCACTGGCTCTGCCACTTCCCGGACCTTGCCAAAAGGCTTGCCGCGTCCGCGCAGCACTAGGTCGAAGAACGGAATTTCCATGTACGTCCTATTCTCGCTCTGATTGGCACGGCGGTCGCCGGTGCCCCCGGGCAACCCAAAGCCATGACTGTCGTTGGGGTGGAAGCAGTAGTTCTTGTCGCCGGGCATCTGCTCGAGGGTCCGCATGACGCCCGAAGGCCAGAAGAACCAATCGTTGGCAGGCGAAGGCACAAAGT
>JAGLDW010001789.1 GCA_023145395.1 Lentisphaeria bacterium
AAGCGGGTCCTCAGGGGTTTCACGGGGGGCTCTCGAATCGCAACTATTGCCGCATCGCAAAGGTGGCCCCAGCGACCGCGGCGCGCGACCTCGCCGATCTCGTCACGCGAGGTTTCCTTCGCCGTCACGGCGCGGGCCGCGCCACCCGCTACGATCTCCGGTGGGAACTTGCGTCGGAGGTCCGAAGCAAAATCCCGGGATCTGCGCTCACCCCGAAGATCGATCGAAGAATTGAGTCGAATCGCCAGACATAAGGACGAAAAACGTGTACGCCATCACATAATTCGCCCCTGGCACGGCCAGAATCGTTTCCCGTTGGCCAGATGAGTTTTCTCGATCTCGATCCCATGAGCTTCGTTGGCTCCACATCGGAAAAGGGCCATTGAAGGACCTTTCGACCGCTTTCAGCCCTCGTGATGATACGTTTCAAGCACCGGACACAAACCCAGATCTTGCAAGCCCCGGCTTATGACCCTTATCCTCGGCTGCAGCTATGAGGGTGAAGACAAGGGAAGTGGCAAGACGACACGTTGATGGACTCCCATCTCGCAATCGGATGTAGCTACCCACAGAGGAGGGCCCCGCATGAAACGCGTCGAGGTGAAACCGGAGTTGCTCCGCTGGGCGCTTGAGCGTTCCTTCAAGAGTCCGTCCATGCTCGAAAATAAATTTCCCAAGCTCGACGCGTGGCTGACGGGCAAGCTGTCCCCCACGTTCAAGCAGCTAGAGACCTTCGCCAAGGCGACATCCACCCCGATCGGATTCTTTTTCCTTCCCGAGCCGCCCGTCGAGAAAATGCCGATTTCGGACTTTCGCACCCTCACAGATACCTCAGTCCGTCGCCCAAGTGCCGACCTCTTGGACACGATCTACACGATGCAACGGCGGCAGGATTGGTTGCGCGAAGAGCTGATCGATTGCGAGGCAGAGGCTCTCGATTTCGTGGGTAGCGCCCGCCTGCACGACGACCCTGTCGCGATCGGACAAGAGATGCGGAGACTTGTCGGTCTAGGTGACGGATGGGCAGGACATGTGCGCACGTGGCGGGAAGCGGTCACTGACCTTCGCAATCGCATCGACGAACTGGGCGTTGTGGCCGTGATCAACGGTGTCGTTGGGAATAACACCCATCGAAAGCTCGACGTGGAGGAGTTCCGCGGCTTTGCTCTGATTGACCGTCATGCTCCTCTGATCTTCGTCAACGGTGCCGATGCCAAATCGGCCCAGATGTTCACGCTTGCACACGAGCTAGCGCATGTCTGGCTAGGCCCGGAAGGCCAAGGCCTCTCTGGATTCAAGAGCATTTTCCCCGGTGGTGATCGCGTCGAAGACTTCTGCAACCAAGCCGCAGCAGAATTCCTGGTTCCGGGTCACGACCTGAAGGACCAATGGCGCAGTTTGAAAACGCCGTCTGAGCCATTGGATGAATCTGAGCCCTTTGAGAAAATGGCACGGTATTTCAAGGTCAGTCCTATTGTTATCGGACGTCGAGCGATGGATCTGCGTCTCGTGACCCGCGAGAAGTTCTTTGCGTTCTACGAAGCGTACACCCAACGAGAGCGGCAACGTGCCAAGCGAACGAAGGGTGGTGGTGACTTCTACAACAACCAGAACACCCGTGTCGGGGCCAGATTTGCGAT
>JAGLDW010000179.1 GCA_023145395.1 Lentisphaeria bacterium
GACTTCAGTGTGAAAACGGCGAATGGCGAGGATCTTTGCCTGGACGCATATCGAGGCAGTGTGCTGCTTGTGGTGAACACGGCGAGCAAGTGCGGATTTAGCGCGCAGTACGCCGGGCTTGAGGAGCTGCATCAGGCCTATGGGGATCGCGGACTAGTCGTCCTTGGTTTTCCGTGCAACCAGTTCGGTGCTCAGGAGCCAGAGGACGATGAGGGGATCCAGCAGTTTTGCTTGCTGACCCATGGTGTCTCCTTTCCTGTGCTGGGCAAGACACTCGTGAATGGTGGTGATGCCGAGCCGCTCTTCGTGTTCCTCCGAAAAAGTGCTCGCGGACTCCTGGGGACGAGTTCGGTGAAATGGAACTTCACCAAATTTTTGGTGGCGCGCGATGGGGTGACGGTCACTCGCCATAGCTCTGCCACCCCTCCGAAGATGCTGGTCTCGGAGATAGAGAAACTGCTTGGGTAGAGGGCGTCGCGGAAACGAGGGCATGTGTGTGGGAGTGTGCGGGCCGCCTGGGAAAAGAGAGGGAAGCCTCATCCGTGCGCTTTGCCTGTGCGGCTCGCAAGCGTACAGTAGATGACTTTCTGATTGATGTGGCGGCACTCCTCGGCGGAGGCGTTGGACTGGACTGGCATGGAACTGGACATCGGAGAAACCCCATGGACAAGGTGAGAATCGGTTTTATCGGCTGCGGCGGCATCGCCCAATACCATTTCGGACATTTGGAGAAGATTGACGAGGCCGAGGTGGTGGCTGTCTGCGATCTGATTGCGGAGAAGGCGGAGACCGCCTCCGAACGCTTCGACGCCACGCCCTATATTCGCTATGAAGAGATGCTCAAGGCCGAAGAGTTGGATGCCGTCTATGTTTGCGTCGAGCCCTCCGCCCACACGGGCATGGAGTTCGCCGTCATCGAAAAGGGCTGCCACATTTTCGTCGAGAAGCCGGTGGCGCTAGACCTGGACTACGCAGGTCGCGTGCGGGACGCTATCGCGGAGAAGGCGCTCATTAGCGGGGTCGGGTTTCAGTGTCGGTACGCGGAGACGCTTCCGCGGGTGAAGGCGTGGTTGGCCGGGCAGGACATTGGCATGGTCGCGGGCTTTCGCCTTGGGGGGATGCCAAAGGTCTGGTGGTGGCGCCGCAAGGAGACATCCGGTGGACAGGTCGCGGAGATGAGCATTCACAATTTCGACCTCTGCCGGTACCTGTTCGGCGAGGTGAAGGCTGTCCAGGCGATGGCGCGTCGCGGCATCATGACCGAGGTGGAGAACTACGACACGGACGATGCAAGTTCCGTGACGATGATGTTCGAGAGCGGGGTTGTCTGCACCTATTTCAGCGGTTGCTTCTCCAACGGAATCGGCAAGAGCGGCATGGAGGTGTATACGAAGAAGGGGAAGCTGGAGTACTCCATTGGCGGCGCCTTCAAGATCATCGAGCCCAATTTGGTGATCGATGGCAAGGCGGGCAACGACTACGGACAGGAAGAGGACGACGCCTTCATCGACGCTGTGCTGACGAACGATCAGTCGCTGGTGATGTCACCGTACGCAGACGCCGTCAAGACGCTTGAGCTTGTGCTGGGCGCCAACGAATCCATGGACAACGGCGGCAAGCTCGTGACTCTGGGGCAGTAAGCCGCGCGGCCCTCCGCGCGGCGCGGATCGCGGAGTGTGCGTCGCGCTGCAGGGGCCGATGCAGATGCGTTTCGCGCTTGAGGTGATTCGCGCTGTCCGCAGGGCATGGCTCGTCAGAGCCTCGCCCTCCATGATTCGCGCTGTCCGCGGCTCAGCGGGAGCTTCGCCCTCCCGGGGACAATGGATACGCAGTGCGGCGGCTCACGGGCCGTTCGCCCTCCATGGATTGTGCTTGTCCGCATTCGGAGGCAGGCTGCCTGGCCCGCCTTTAGGTGAGAATTCTACCGGCGGTCGCCACATTCTCCTCGACCATGTCGTCCTTGTCGCCCCGGTGCATGCCGACGTTGACGACGTCTCCGGGCTTGATGTTCTCGAAGGCGAACTCGAAGGCCATGACTGGATCAATCCGTCCGGCGGCCATGATCTTGTAGCCGATGCAGGGCTTGTCGATCTTCTTGATCGCCTCGATAGCCGGGAATATGTCCTCGAGCCGGAATTTGTCGCCTTTGCCATTGTGGAGACTTCCGCAGTTGTAGAAGCAGACCACGTGGAAGTCGGCGATGGCGAGGCTGTCGATCCAGAGATGGGCTTCGGGCGCATGTCCGGCGACTCCCATGGGGATGCCACGGGAACGTCCATGGTCAAGCCAGGTGCGTAGGGTGTCCGCGTCTCTGGTGGTGTAGAGCTGATCGACGGCACCCCCGTGAATGTAGGCGGCGCAGGCGCCGATGTCGACGGCGACGTCGATGGCCTTGCACATGTCGTCATCGTAGATGTTGTGGGAGAGTTGCCCGATCCACTGGAGCGCACCGCCGTCGGCGAGATACTCCCGCACCGCCTGCATCACGTGCGGGGTGGTGTTGTTTGTGATCATCGTGTTGATGCCGGCCGTCTCGGCGCGCGCCCACGTCTCCTTGATGCGCTCCACCGTGTAGTAGGCGACCATCTCCTGGTCACGCTCCTTGTTCTGGTGGCTGAAGCCCCCAAAGGGGTTGGCGCCAAGGATCAGGCGCGTGGGGTTGAGGCCAAGGAAATCGACGGTGGGCAGCATAGACTTTCTCCTGATCTTCCCAATTGGGTCATTCGCCGCCAAGCGCCTTGTTGTGGTCTCGCTGGATCTTGTCCAGTTTCTTGTGGACCTTGTTCTTGGCCATCACCTGGTTGTAGCCCATCGCGCCGCCGACGGCGGTGTTGATGTTCTCCACGATGGTGGAGTCGTCCCGGGCATGGTGGCTCGGATCCGTCTTGGCGACCTTTTCAGTCTGGGTCTTGGGCTTGGCTGGGGGCGGTGCCTCGGGGGTCGCCAAGAGAAAATACGCCACGACGCCGAGGATCATGAGAATGAGAACGAAGAGAAATTTCATGGGTCGGACTCCTTTTGTTTGCGGACATCGCATTCCACTTTTTCATGGTGCTTCACCCGCACTCCACTACTGTAGAGTCTGCGCGCGCAAGATTCCATGTTTTTTTGCGTTTCGTGTTTCGCCAGGCGCATGTCCGTTCCGTAGGTGCTGTCCGCAATCCGCGCCGCGCGCCGCCTCGCCCCATAGAGCTACGTCCCTTTTTCCCCCTGACTTCGTTGCTTCGCTCGGGACACACCCTAGATTATGCTCTTCGTTTTGAACCGACCACCAACCCCGACTGGAACCCGAATATGATCAGGGAGACCGATGCCTTTTTCGGCCCTGAAAGCCCGCTGAAGCGCGCGGCTGAATTTGGAGGCCGCCCCTACGAGGAGCGTCCTCAGCAACTGCGGATGGCGCAGGAGACGGCGGCGCATCTTCAGGCGGGAACCAAGGTCTGCATCGAAGCGCCCACGGGCGTGGGCAAGACCTTTGCCTATCTCGTTCCAGCCATCCACTTCGCGCTCGAAAACGAGTGCCCGGTGGTGGTCAGCACGCACACCATCAGCCTGCAGGAGCAGATTGTCGAGAAGGATGTCCCTCTTCTGGAAAAACTCCTGAATCTGGAGTTCACGGCCGTTCTGGCCAAAGGACGCTCCAACTACATCTGCCTGCGTCGGCTGAATGGGGTCACGAGTCTTGACCAGCAACTGCTCGCCGGAGGGGGATTGCTCTCCGAGATCGAGCAGATCTGCCGTTGGGCGCAGGACACCCGGGATGGCACCAGGGGCGACCTGCCGTTTGTGCCCGACAGAGGGCTCTGGCAAAGCATCTGCTGCGAGGTGGGAAACTGTCTGAACGCCAACTGCGAGTTTTTCCCGCGCTGTCATTTGATGCGTGCGCGCCGCCGCCTCCAGTCCTGCCAGCTGATCATCGTCAACCACGCGCTGTTCTTCAGCGACTTGTCCATGAAGCTGTCGAGCGAAGAGGACGACGCAGGCGTTCTTCCGGCCTATGGCGCGGTCATCCTCGACGAGGGGCAGACTCTGGAGGATTCCGCTTCGAACCACCTCGGATTGCGCGTCAGCTCCGCCCACCTGAAGTATGTGCTCAACCGTCTGTACAACGAGCAGCGCGACCGGGGCTTGCTGGGTGACCTCATGTTCACCGATGCGCGTCTGGCCGCTGCGGACTGCGCACGCAAGGCCGAGGCATTCTTCCGCAAGATTGTGGACTGGATGGAACCCCAGCGGCAGAATCCACTTCGCTATGCCACGCCCGGGCATATTCCCTCGTTTCTGGACGATCCTCTGCGTCAACTCGAGACCGAGTTGGAGAAGTTGGCGAGTGACAATGCCGACAAGGACGAGAGGCGCCAGGAGATCGGCAGCCTTGCTCAGCTTCTGCACGGCGAACGCATGGCCATGCACGATTTCTTCAACATGACCGAGCCGGG
>JAGLDW010001790.1 GCA_023145395.1 Lentisphaeria bacterium
CCAGTATCTTCATCCCGCGAGAAACGAACCCAGGAGCCCATCGAACCAGTCGCGGGGTCCTGTTTGCAGCCGTATCCCTGCTTCTTTTGGCGAGTTGGTCTCTTTCATGCTCATCGGAGGCAGAGTGCGTCTACGACACGGATTGCTCAGGAAGCATGAAGTGCTCAAACGGGCGTTGTGTCGAGCTGACCTGCGTCGACATGACCTGCCTTGATGGTGAAGTCTGCTTCGACAGAAACTGCTACCCTGAAGATTGCGATTGGCGGACTTGCCCAGGCCAAGGTGAGGTCTGCGTCGAAGAGGAATGCCAGCAATCGAGCTGCATCGGTGTTGATTGTCCCTCCGGAGACCGCTGCGCGAGCGGTCATTGCTACCCCGTCGACTGCGAAACGAAGCCTTGTCCTGGATACGGTGAAGTTTGCGTCGAAGACGAATGTGTCCAGCAAAGCTGCGTCGAGGTCCAGTGCCCCGAGGGAGAAAGCTGCGCGGCGGGGCATTGCTATCCCTCCGATTGCACGACCACAAACTGCTTCGGAGAAGGAGAGGTATGCGTCGATGGTGCTTGTCAAAGCTTCAGCTGCGTAAATGTGGAATGTGCGCCGGGGTACGAATGCGCCGACGGCTGGTGTTACCCCTTAGACTGCCAGTCTGTCGAATGCTCCGCGTTTGGGGAGGTCTGCTATCAAGGGGCCTGCCTGCCGTCTGACTGCGTCGGCGTGGAATGCCCGGAAGACCAACGATGTGCTCGCGGAGAATGCTTCCCGACGCAGTGCGGAGAACAGGTCTGTGATGAAGAAGAAGTGTGCGAGCTGGACCAATGCATAAACTGGAACTGCGTGGGCGACCCCTGCCCATCTGGACACATCTGCGTGGATGGCGAGTGCGTGTCGGTGGGATGCCCCGTGGAGTGCACCCTCGACAACCAATGCGAGGAGGCAAGTTGCGCAGGAGACATCTTCACTTGCCTTTACGATTCACAGACCACATCGCCCGTCTGGAGCGATGTCGGCAGCACCTGCTTTGACCAGGATCCATGTACGGAGGGGGACTCGTGTACCCAAGGCACCT
>JAGLDW010001791.1 GCA_023145395.1 Lentisphaeria bacterium
GATGTACGGTCCACGATGATCTCCTCGAGCACTGCACGGAGGACGCGCTTCTTGAGCGAGTTCGGACAAGCGGCATCGTCCCAGAGCCGCGGGAGGTCCTGCCCTAGCGCCTGGATTCTCCCCAACTGCTCCTCGGTCACCGGTTGTTGCCTCGTGTCGAACTCCTCGATCCGTTGTTCGAGATCCCGCTGCGCGCCAAGCGCCCGTTCCCACCGGGTCTCGAGCTCGGCGGACACAAGGCGATTCTCGGGCTCACACGAGTCGTGCTGACGGCGACACCGTTCGGTCTCGTAGCTCGCACGCTCCAGGGCTAGCTCGAGGGCGCGGCGCTCGCCATCCTGAGCGGTTTGCGCCTGGGCGACAGCGTCCATGGATGCGAGGATCCCTTCCGGTGCGAGAGCCTCCAGCACACAGGCGACAACAGCATCTTGGACGCGCACACCTCCGATCGTGAAACAACCACCGTTCCCGTGGGCCTGTTTACGCGCCTTGCAGTGATAGCGGGGATAGGTCCCGTCACCACCGTAGCCCACGAGAAGCTTGCGACCACAGCGAGCACAGCGGAGAAGCCCGCCCAGCAGGGCAGGCCCGCCCTTGGCCGCCCCCGGACGCGTCGTCTGCCAGCCGGGAAGGTTGGAGGCCAGTTGGTCCTGGTTGCGCATGTACTCCTCCCAGGAGATGTAGCCCTCATGATGCTCCTTGAGGAGGACACGCCAGTTGGACGGATCCTGGACACGCCGAGTCACGCGGCGAGCCCTGCCATCCACCATCTTGGTTGTCGTCCTGTGCCGCCCGAAGGCATAGGCGCCTGCGTAGATGGGGTTGCGCAGGAACTGCAGAATGCGGCTGTAGGTTGGCAGCACCCACTGCAGAGGACGCCCCTTCACAGCCGGACGGACGGGAAGGCGGATCCCCTCCTCCCTAAACCACAGCAGGGATTGGCGGGCAGTCCCGACCTCCTGGAACTTCCGGAACATCAGCCCGATCGCCTCCTGTACTTGCCGATCGGGATCCTTCTCACACCGGCGGTCCTCTGTGCGCACGTAGCCTACGGGCACGATCGTGAACACCTCTCCTCGTGCCGCCATCGCTCGAAGCGCCTCCTGGGCCCGTTGGC
>JAGLDW010001792.1 GCA_023145395.1 Lentisphaeria bacterium
CGGCATCGACGCGGACAGCATTCGGCCATCGCCGATGGGCCTATTCCTTGGGCTTGCGTCCCAGGACGCACCGGACGTGCACGCAACTGTGCGGCTGACGAGCAGAACGGCATTTGCGGTCATGCGCTGTGAGACCGACGTCACTGGTCTGACCATAGCGCAGCATCGGGTTACAGACAGTGTGTGGGACATAACCGTCCGGGTCAGGAATTGGTACCCAGGTCCCGTCAGCGGCATCGCCATTGTGGTGACGGACGACCCACAGACTTCCGAGCTGCGTCTGCCAATAGATGGGTATCTGTTCGGAAGACAGTAGACTTGCCGGCATACACTGCCAGGTGGCAGCAGATTGCCGAAATGAGACGCAAGAGAAGTTCGAAAGGGGAGCATCGCAATGTTGAAGGTCACTGGGTGGATTGTGCTATGCGTTGTGGGGGCCGCCTCGCTCATGGTCTCCTGCGCCTATGGGGAGTTGACGCCCCTGACGCACACTGAAGCTGGGACCGTCATTGGGAGGGGCGCACTCATGGGTCCGTGCATTGACACTGACTGCTGCACGGACACGATACGCAACTGCGCCGAACGGAAGCTCTCGGAGGAAGAGCCTACGGCCGACTGCCTGGTCTTCGACTGCCGGTCCGACTACTGGAAGTGCGCCGACACGGACCTCGATCTGGGGTGCTTGGAGGGGCAGGAGCAGTTCATGGTGCTGTGCTTCCTCCACTACCCCGGTGAATGGAAGCCGAAAGGTGGAGGTGTATGGGAGTGCGAGTGCCAGTGGAATCAATCCACCCCGCACTACATCGGCGCATGTACCGACTGGCACGTGGAGACTGCTTCGTCGGGTCATGGGCTGTGTGACTCGGTGCTGCTGGCTGCGCGGCCCGTAGCCACAGCGCCCTGACCTATCCCCGAGGGACCGGGCTCATACGACGGTCCATAGTGACGTGGTCAAGAAAGGGTGGGCGCCATGCACAGGCGGTTCCTCGTGTGGAGCGTGGTATTGTGTCTCGCGCTGACAAAGGTCGGTGTCGTCCATGCGGCAGCAGTCAGCGGCGATGCGGCGAAGCAGATGGCGTTGACGTTGGCCAAGGGCGTGGAGTACCGGAATGCTCAGATCGAGAGCATCTCGGCAGAGTGCGTTTATGCACAGTGGCTCTCTGAGGTAGAGCAGCTGCGGTGGGTACCCGGGGCCGGCCCCGATGGTCGGCCAGCCCCGAGCGTGGGCGTAGCGCGGCCGCCTGCCGAGCAAGCCTGCTGGTTGCGTCTTGACTACGAGACAGGGCGCCTATGTC
>JAGLDW010001793.1 GCA_023145395.1 Lentisphaeria bacterium
ATTCTGTGGTAGGATCCACTACTCAATTTGTCTCTTTTCAACGCTTCGTATCCTTGTTGTTGAGGATTCAGGATTCTGACTCCTGACTCCTGACTCCTTCCGTCCCTCTCACTCTCCGGGCAGGGGAGGGGGGAGCTGTCGTTCGTAGTTGCTGCGCGCGCCAGGTCCGAAGAGCGCGCCCGTGATCTTCATCGCGAGGTCCTCCGCGCCCTTGCCGGGCGCGAATGTCTGGATCATGCTTTGCCCCGGTCCCTGTCCGGCCATGGCGAACGCCAGCTCGACGGGCTCTCCGGCGATGATGCAGGAGATGTTCGCCGCGCTCAGGCTGTAGCCGGAAATTGGGCGCACGGACTGCACGTCCTGCGCATAGATCATGGTGCGGAAGCAGCAGCACTCCAGGAGAATCCGCCGGTTCTCCGCGTCCAGCAGGCAGATGCCTTGATCCTCGGGAATGACTTTCACTTTCTTCACGGTTGTGCCGTCTTCAATATTCACCGAGAGTCGCGGCAGCCCGGGAAACGCCTTGAGCCAACTTCCCTCGCGTGAGGAGAGCACTGGATGGAGAAACAGATACTGAATCTTGCGAAACACGAGCGAACCGCAAAACCCGACGAGGAGAACCGGCGTGACGATGGCGAAGGAGATGTGCCCCAGAAGCGCGAGCGGAAGCGTGCAGATGCTGACAAGGAGAAAGAGCATGGAGAGCACGACCACGGGTAGTTCCGCGCATGCCTGTAGTCTCTTTCCTCCCGGAATGGCAATGCAGAGCGAGGCGTCGAGCTCCGGCAGGGACGTGTCCGCCTGACCTTCCAGAAACGTCTGGCTTCTAGTCGATGCCTCCCGCAGAAACTCCATGTCCATAGCCTCCTTCTATTCAGTATTCCGGAATGTTTCACCACGAAGACACGAAGGACACGAAGGCCAGACAGAAGAGAAGCGAGGATGGACAAATGCCAGAGGGAAGCCTCCCCTCAAAGCACCATGTTTTTCCCCTTCCTTCGTGTCCTTCGTGTCTTCGTGGTGAATCTCAGCTGTCTTTCGCTCTCGATTGATCAGATCCAGTGACCTTCCACGTTTGCCCCATCGACGGGCTTCAGATCTCCGGCATTCAGACGCTCGATCAGACTGCGGAGCGTGGCTTTCCCGGTACTGTACACCGCAACCTCGCCCGC
>JAGLDW010001794.1 GCA_023145395.1 Lentisphaeria bacterium
CCGAAGTACTTCTTGTAGACCACGGGTCCGGGCGTGATGTGGATAAACTCGAGGTTGGGTCCATCCGGATCGGCGGTGGCGAAGCGTTTCTGATTCGGTTGGAGTTCGAACTGTTCGGGTTCGAAGCCGTCGATGTGCCGTCTTGCGTAGTCCGCATGTTCCGTCTTTGGCAGAAAGTTCCAGGTCTGGGCGTAGGTGTGAGGCGTGTCGTCCTTGCGGACCATGCGGTCTTCCATAAGCCAGAATCCGGCGGCGCGGAGGAAGACGACAGTGCGACGGTGCGCCACGGCGTGATCTGGTTTGCCGTGGGGTTTCTGCGCGTTCCAGTATCCCCGATCGCATAGGTTTTCCATCACGTCGAAGATGCTCGAGGTATGCCAGCGGCAGCGCACGGGGGTCTGCGGGGCGGTGGAGTAGCTCTTTTCATCCCTAGCTTGGCATTTGCCGTCCACCATCACGCTGTTCACCTTCCAGCCGCATTGTTCGCTCACCGCAAAGGCAGCGTACTCCGCCTCGGGCGTGTGGCGGTAGCCGTAGGTTGGCGCTCCATCGCAGACAACCAGATTCCGCCCGTTGGCAACGATCTGGATCGAGTTGCTGTCGTGCATGGCGTGACCGCTCTGGGGACGCCCAGCCATGAAGAAGAGGTATGGATCGGTCATGCCCCAGCCACCACGCATGGCGTAGTAGCCGCTGTAGGGATAGCCTTTTGAGAGGAAGTCTTGCGGTTCTGGCTGGGCGAGTTGCTTGCGCTCTTGCCGGTAGGCACGGTAGGCAGCGGCGGCTTTGGGTGAAGACCAGGTATCCTTGCCCGTGCTGGTGAAACTACTGTGGTTGCCAACCTGGGGGAGTCCGCCCAGCGGTGTCCGCAGTCCATCGTCGATTGCCCGCCGGGCCTGGACGCGTTCGCGCAGTTTGTCGGCAAAGGGAGGGGCATTGGCTCCGAAGGATGAGAGGATGACCTCAAGCTCTCTGAGTTCTCCATGGTTGTAATTGAACGATTGCTCGAGATTTCCGCCGTCGGGGAGGTAGTTGTCTTCGAGAATCTTGTCGATGTTCAGGCGGAATGCCTTTAGTAGGGGTGGAGTATGCCTGAAGTTCGGGTAGGTGGCCGAGAGGGAAAGGAGGGTCTTCAGTCCGGTCAATCGCTGATTTGGGATGCAGGCGCCGCTCACAAAGCGGATGATCTTTGGGCCGTGATGCTCGATCAGGGAGATGGCGCTGTTCGCCATTTGATCGGCGGGGAGCGCTTCGGCCTGCGCTCTCGACACATGGTTCTCGACGGGACGGAGGATGCTCTCCCATTCCTGCGATTTGCCGTCGCCCAGGCACTTGGCCAATCCGGCATTGAAAACGATCATGTTCCTAGCCCGCACGGCAGTGTCGAGAGCGTTCACATTGTCTCGCCAGTCGGTGTAGTACAGGTTTCCCACCTGCCTGTTGCGGGAGTGGACCTCGCCCCTTGCATAGGCCTCCCAGAAGAGGCGATGATGGTTGAGGACGAAGTCGTCCATGATCTCCAGCATTTTGTCCCGGTAGACGGGATTGCCAGTCTCCCAGAAACGCGCCACAAAGCTCCTGCCGAAATGCAGGCATCCATAGGCGATCTTGGTCCGCTTCTTTTGCAGGCTCCAAGAGTCGATTTCAGGATTTCCCCAGTCCTTCACATCTTCGGGCTGTGCGAACCAGTTGGTGCGGTGGTCGCGGTTGGGAGTGCCAGCCATGTCGAAGATGTCGAGGAAAC
>JAGLDW010001795.1 GCA_023145395.1 Lentisphaeria bacterium
GAGAGGGCACTGGGGAAGAGGGGCAAAGACATCCCCGGTTCACTGCTGCGCGCGAAGAGATACCGAAGATCCTCGAAGAGGCGGAGTACTCCAGAAATCTCTACGGTTCCGTCCGCGATGCGTTGAACGAGGTGCGGAGAGTGAACGAGGTGACGACGCCGAAGGGGTGCCTGATTCGCTTCGACACGAAACGCCACCAGGTGCGGGAGAGCCCGAGCGGGAACGGAATTTCCTACTATCACGGACGATTGGTCTGGCCTGTGGCACGTTTCCCAGTGTCGCGGCACTACAACCACAACGAGGAGCGGATCGACTATGGCGGCGTCAGCGCCATGGACTGGGTGCGTCTGGTGTCGGGTGTATACGGATTCGCCTGGAAAATGGACAAAGGGGAAGTCGTATTGACGGACCCTGAGGACGCCAAAGCACTCAAGGCCACTGGAGAGGTTGTCGATGCGGCTACATTGGTGGCGGAACTCAAGAAAACCCGGGTTGGTTTTCTCAAGCAGTACCGCAAGAAGCGGATTCTTCTTTGTGGCGTCGTTTCGGGCGTGGGCAAGTCCATGGGCAGGGAGTTTGTCAATCTCGCGGACGACAGAGTGCGTGTGCTGATCAGCTCGAAGCGCAATGAGGAAAAGCTGGCTGCGCTTCGTTCGCTGTATCGCAAGAAGAACAAGCGTGTGCCCTATATCCGCAACCAGACTCGACTGCCTTTTCTCTTTGTCATGACCGGCAAGTGTGACGGCGAGGACAGAGGGCGGATTGTTGTGAAGGGCACTGGCCAGTTCTCCTGGATGATCCTGCCCCAGGACAACTGAGCCGCCTCGTCCTACCCGTATGGGCCCCGCCTTTTTACTCACTCGTTTCGTTGCCGTGTTCAGGCACTCCTTACTGCCGTTCTCACATGCAAAGCAAGCCCGGGAACTTTGTGATGTCGGATCCACCGTCGAGTGCGCGGACTTCGCTGATGATCGCATCCGCCTGTTCGGTGTCGCACTTGCCCGAAAAT
>JAGLDW010001796.1 GCA_023145395.1 Lentisphaeria bacterium
TCACCGGCGGCAGCACCGCCATGCATGTACTTGCACGCAGGGGCGGTCAGGTAGACAAGGAGGTCCACCTTTGAGGAAGGCCGGCAGAGGATAGAGCCACGTCTGTGGGTCCTTGCGAACCTTGTTCAATACCACCTCCTATCTCGCGCATGAAACCAGAACGTCGTGCGCCAAGGGTAAGTGCCACTCATGGCGGACAACCTGTGGCTGCGTCGGCCGACTGGGGGCGACCCTCTCAGGCAGCTACCTGAGGCTCAATCCCACACTGAACGCTTCACCCACGGCCTCGCCTACATGAGCGTACGTGCGTCCAGGCGATGTCAGAAAGACCAGCGGGTCCACCTTTGTCACATCCACGGCATCTCCTGACATACAGTCCTCAGAGATGTGGGTCTCCGTGATATCCGCAATAACGAGCGAGTGTGTTCCGAGTTCAACGATGTGCTGTACAACACACTCGAGGTTCACGGGGCATTCTTCAATGAGGGGCGCAGACTTGTTCTCGCCATAGAAGACCGTGAACCCGCACCGCTCAACCTTGTCGACCTTTGAGCCTGATTCGATGCCGCAGAAGTCCACCTCTCGAGCCTGCGATGTGGAAGGAACGTTGACAGAAAAGCCGTCGCCGACCTCGATGCCACCACGCGTGTAGCGTGAGCGCCGAACTGCGACACAGACCATGGGCGGCTCGGCATTCGCGATGTTACCCCAGGCAGCCGTCATGAAGTTCGGCTTCCCCTTGACCGTCGCTCCGATGAGCAGGGCGGGCATTGGATAGAGCCATGTCTGTGGACCTTTGCGAATCTTGTTCAATTTCACCTCCTATTCCGTCTGTGAGACAGGAACGCGCTATGTCGAGCTAGCGGCGCTGCTCGCCGGAACGAGCGGAGTGGGACCAACAGCGCCACCCACGAGATTGCCCGTGGGTGGCGGCCGCGACAGTCGTTGTGGGCCGACTGCGCCCGGCGTACCGGTGTCAGTAGCTTCCTAATTGTTGCAGTTCTTTCCCGATGCTGAAGGCGTCTCCAACGATTCCGCCAATACGCACATATTTGCGCGCAGGGGCAGTCATGAACACAAGAGGGTCGACCTTCATCGGATCCAGAACACCGTCGGTCAGGCAGTCATCCGAGACATGCGTCTGCTTGATGTCAGCTATTATCAATGAGTGCATCT
>JAGLDW010001797.1 GCA_023145395.1 Lentisphaeria bacterium
CTCCATCACCCTCACCTGCTCGATCAGCCTGGTGAAGTGGTCGTGCCGCCGGGTCGTCAACCGCCGCTCCACTGTCGGAGTCTTGGTCTTGGTGGCGATATCGAACCGGAAGTGCGCGTCGCTGGAGGGATTGTTCCGCCCAAAAGCGTACAGATAGCATGTGGGTTGCAGGTCCAGATGCTCCTTTCCCTTCGGCCATCGCCTTGCCGCCGTCTTCCAGTCCACCAGCACAGTCCTGCCATCCCTCTCGACAATGCAGTCGATTTCACCGACCAGGGGCTTTCCAAGAGTCTCCCCGTCGCTGCCCATCATGTCCACGCGGAACGCTTCGGACACGGACACGATTCTCCCACCGTCGGCAGCTGTCGCCAGATAGGTCTCGATCATCCGGCTCCCTGTCTGGGTGAGCGTGTCGATGGTCTGGCCCTCGGGATAGATGACCTCCAGCTCGGCGGCTCTTGCCAACTGTGCCAGCAGATCGCCGAACAGCGTGGCCGCAGTCTGCGGGGAGACTTCCTGCCCATCCATCCCAAGCCTGGAGACATACTCCAACGCTCTGTGGAAGGCGCCGCCGAACACCAAGGCTGCGGAGGTGAACCTTGATTCATGCCGGTAGACATAGCGGAACGCCCACTGCAGGCTGCAGATGTTCAGGAACGTGTTGATCGAGGAGTAGGACCAGTGAGGCTGTTTGCGCAGCTGCGCCAGACTTTCCCCAGCCATCACGCAGCCCTCCTCTGACTCTTGCCACCATTCAGCATGTCGATGAGATCCGAGGCCTGTTTGCGGGAGAGCTGGTCGATGTCGAGAACGTTGAAGAGGCGCAGCGCCTCGACATTCAGAGCCTGCTTGTCCATGCCCTGCTTCACCGCCAGGTCCATCAAGTAGAGGATCTGCTTTGGAGAGGCATTGGATGCCCTGCGGGGTTGGGATGTCGGAAGAGGCTTGGGCTGGCTCTGCACGGGAGCGTGGACACTGTCGCCATGCAGTTCGGCTTCCACGCTTTCCCTCACCAAAGCGAAGGTTTCGTGGATGCGGTTCTGCAACTGCCGCTGGTCCAAACCGTCGGGCAACTCCGTCTCCACCGAGGCGTGGTAGGATTGAGAGGAATAGTCCTGTCGCTGGACGGGCACTTTCTTGC
>JAGLDW010001798.1 GCA_023145395.1 Lentisphaeria bacterium
ACATCAAGGGCGCGGGCAACGAGAACCTGGTGAGCTTGTCGGCTATTGTTGGTGACATGCCCGAGGGCTGCGGCGGCACTTCGGCACCGGGCGAACGCTACTTGCGCGTGCAACAGGAAACCGGCGGTTTGTTCCACAGCATTTGCGAGGCGGATTACGGCCCGGTGGTCGAAGAGTTGGGCATCGTGGCGGCCGGCCTGGTTCGCAAGTTTGCTTTGTCCGAGATACCCCAGGTCGGAACCCTCCAGGTCCTGAAATATGAAGACGGCGATCCGGCTTGTCAGTCCCACGGCGATTGCGAGGAGGCACAGATTTGCGCTGCCGGACACCACTGTGCGCTCGAGTTGGATCCTGAGCATTGGACCTATTTGGAAGAAGAGAACGCCATCTTTTTCCATGGACAGTATTTACCCCCGGCGGGCTCTTCGGTCGAAGTGGCCTACTACCGGTTGGGGGGCTGAGCCCATGATCATGCGAATCCTCCTGGTCTGCTTTGTGGGCTTGACTATGTTCTTGGCGCTTGCCTGTTCTTCCGATGCCACCTTCGATGGGGAATGCAAGCGTGACGCCGACTGTCCCCAGTACGAGCGCTGTGACACACGGGATTATCGCTGTGTCTGTGCTTCCGATGAAGCCTGTGCCATGGGCGAGTACTGCAATCCCTCCGGCTCATGTCAGGTCCGTTCGGGTTGCAACGCCAATGTGGATTGCGAGACCGGCAGCATCTGCGACATCTTGAGCGGCGAGTGTATTTCGTCTTTGTCCTGTACCTTGGACCTGCAATGCGAGGTGGGTCATATCTGCGTCTCCGGCAAGTGCGAACTCGGCTGTCGGACTTCGGCGGACTGCGACCTCTATCGGCCCGACGGACCGGAGATCTGCCTGGACGGGCAGTGCCGTTTCGGCATGTGCGAGACAAACGATCAATGCCAATTCGGCTACGTTTGCGCTCCGGGCAGTGCGAGCTGTGTGCAGCCATCGGACCCATACTGTCAGGCCGGTTGTTCGGACA
>JAGLDW010001799.1 GCA_023145395.1 Lentisphaeria bacterium
ATTAGGATTACGACAAGGAGGGGAGCCAGAATCTTTATCCTAATCCTTATCGATTTCCTGGTTCTTCCCCTGATTTAGTGGCCAATATCGGGTCGCAGGTCCAGGTTGCCGCAGTAGAACAGGATGCGTGTTCGATAGTGCTCGTAGTTTCTGAAGCCCCGTGCCGCAGCCTTGATTGACTGTATTTTGCTGTTGAACCCTTCCGATGCCGCATTGGTGATCCGGTGCCGGAAAAACGCCAAGAGCCCGTCGAGATGCTTCTTGAGCATTTTAGCGACTTTCCTCACCGGTTCGAGTCGGCTGCGGATCGCCCAGGCATACCACCTCTTGAAGAAGTCCTCGCCGAAGCCCTCGTTGCGGCATTCCCAGAATTCTATCAACAGTTCCTTGATCGCCCATGCGCGCGCCGTTTTGAGTCCGCTGTTCTTGAGCCCCTCGAATTCCTCGCGCTTCTCCTCCTTTATGTTCTCCTCGCGCCGCAGCCAGTTGTAGCGGGAGCCTTTCAAACGCTCGTCCTTGTTTTCCATGAGCTTCCGGTGCTCGTCCCTGCGCACTGCGTCGACCGCTTCGCCCATATGCGAGCTGACGTGGAACCGGTCGAAGACGATTTCCGCGCCCGGAAGCTTTTCCTCCACGGCGCTGACGAAGGCCGGCCACATGTCCATGGCGACGGCTTCGATCTCCCCCCTGATCTCTTCGGGCAGAGTGTCCAGCAGCGCCTCGGCATCCTCCTTCTTTCGTCCTTTGACCACTTCGATTATTTTCGGATCGTCCAGATCGCAGAGACAGCTGATATAGCTCTGTCCCCTGAGAAAGCTCTTCTCGTCGATCCCGACGCGGCGCACTCCGCTCAAATCCCTTCGTTCCATTCCCCGATCGACCCCCCGCTTCATGATGCGCTGCGTTGCGTTCCACGAAAGCCCGAGTAGTTCTCCGGCCGCCTTGACGCTGCTTGCGGCTTTCAGCACTTCAAGCGCGAAGTCTTCGAATAGCCACGTGAACGGACTGTTTTTCCCGGCCCACGGCACCTCGACGGTTTTCACACCGCATTGCCCGCATTTCCCACGGGGGACACGGGCTCTCAATTCGGTTTCGAACTGCATGGTGTCAAGGTGGCGCCATGTCCGTTCCGGCGCGAAATCCGCGCGACCGACCGCCGCGCCGCAACACGGGCAGACCAGCCTTTTGGCGACATGCTTCATTCGGACACTCACTTTCCCGCCTTCAAGATTCAACTCGACGGACTCGACTTTCCAGTTCTTGTCGAGTCCAAGCAGCAGGGCGTAATGGGATTTCAAATTGGGCTTCACGCCCCCGTATACACCATGTCACCTGGACCTGCGACCCCAGATATTGGCCACTAAATCAGGGGAAGAACCA
>JAGLDW010000018.1 GCA_023145395.1 Lentisphaeria bacterium
AAGCAGTCTCATTGGATCCGTTATTCCTTCCACGCATGTCACCACCGGATCACTGTACAGCCGCACGCGGCTGTTCGCATGGTGCCGCCACGTGTTCCGTTTCCACTTGCCTGACCCGCTGCGAAAAGGTCTTCGCGACCAGTGGTAGGTGATCGGTCATCAGTTATCGGTGTCCCTTTCGCGGTGGGTCTTGCCTGAACCATGGAGGGACACCATGACGATAGTCGGAACAAAGGATGAAAGTCTGTTCATGTACGGCGTTCGCCAGCGCGTGAAGATGAACGAATTATCAGAATGTCTTTGTCTTCGGCTCATGGTCACCCCGCATGTTTTCTGTAGTTCGTGTTGTGTAGCATGATGAAAATGTGAACCGGGAGATGCAAGCCGATGAAAAGGAACAAGTTGTCCATCGTCATTCCCGCCTACAACGAAGAGGCGCGGTTGTCTTCGACCTTGCAGGCCTGCGAGGAACTTGCCCGGGATCCGCAGCGCTTTTGGAAGCAACTGCAGATCGTCGTCGTGTGCGACGGTTGCACGGATGGCACGCGGCAACTTGCGGAATCCTGGTGTCCGGCTGGCATTGAACCCCTCGTCGTCTCGTATCCGCAGAACCGGGGGAAGGGAGGGGCGCTGCGAGCTGGCATGGCGCGCACGCAAGGGGATGTGATCTGCTTCATCGACGCGGACGGTTCCACATCCCCCACGGAATTGCTGTCCCTGACCGCGCCGATTCTGGCTGGTCGGGCGGATGTTGTGGTCGGTTCCAGGCGGACGTCGGACGCGCGCTTGCCCGATCCGCAGCCGTGGTACCGGCAGTTGCTGGGCTCGTTGTTCGCACGTGTGGCCGCCACGGCGCTTGGACTGCCGCTGAAGGATACGCAGTGCGGCTGTAAATTATTCGAGGGCGGATGGGGGAGAAAACTGTTCGCCGAATCGCGCGAAAACGGATTCGCCATCGATCTTGAGATTCTACACAGCGCATGCCGCTGGGGACTTCGACTTGTCGAGAAGGGCGTCTGCTGGCACCATGTCGAGGGCAGCACGGTTCGCCCTCTGCGCGATGGTCTGCGCATGCTCGGCACTGTTCTCTCTCTCCGTCTATCTCGCTCACATCGTTTGGATTCCAGCATTCCCGCTCGAGCCGTGAAGAGGAGCATCTCATGACGCGGAAACTTCTGCTCGCCACTCTGCTTGTTCTCGCCGTTCGGCTGGCGCTTCTCCCGTTGCTCCCGCTGACCGATCCCACAGAGGGCCGCTACGCCACCATCGGACAGGAAATGACGCTCGGTGGGGATTGGGTGACGCCTCGAGTGTGGATTGGGGCCGAGAAGATTCCCTTTCTTGGCAAACCACCGCTGCATTTTTGGATGACGGCGGCATGCATGAAACTGCTGGGCGTGAACGAGGTCTCCGCGAGACTCCCCGCATTTCTCGCCACCCTCGGATTGCTGGTCATTCTGTGGCTGGTGATTCGCCGTCGGCATGGCGCGGAGACTGCGGCTTCCGCAGTGGGGATCACTGCCACGTGCGGAGTGTTCTGGGCGCTTGCGGGCGCGGTTGCCACGGATATGACATTGGCGGCTACATCCTGCGCCGCCACCCTGTGCTACATGGCCTTTCTCCAATCTGACGAGCGCCGCGAAAGAACGCAGTGGAGTCTGGCCGTGTTCTTTTTCCTCGGACTAGCCTTCATGACCAAGGGGCCGGTTGCTCTAATCCTATTTGGGCTTCCCATATTCCTGTGGACGCTGCTGAATCGACAATGGCAGACACTGTGGGGACATGCGTGGCTGCGGGGAATGCTGATTTTTCTCGTGATCACTGTTCCCTGGTTTGCACTTTGCGAGCTCCGCAATCCAGGTTTCTGCCGTTACTTTTTCATCAACGAGAATCTTCTTCGCTTCCTCACTCCAGCGTATGGAGACCGCTATGGAAACGGGCATATCTATCCTCGGGGATCGGCCATTGTGATGATGCTGCTGGCAAGCATGCCATGGTCTCTAGTGGCGCTTGTGCAGCTTTGGCATCTGAGGGGCAAGAGGAAATGGAGTGCAATGGTGCGCAATCCCGTGACGGGCATAGCACTTCTGGGGGTCGTCTCCATCACTTTGTTCTGGTGTTTGGCGCGCCAGTTGCTGATCACCTATCTGCTGCCTGCCGTGCCTCTTCTTGCGGTCTGGGTTGCTCTGCAGATCAAATCGCGCGAGCGGCTCTTGGCATGTGTGTGGGCCTATGGTGGGATCTGTCTTGTAGGGACGTTCATCGCGGTGCCTCTGCTCTGGGGGGATCGTTCCCTGAAGCACGCTCTCGCGCAGCTTGACCGGAACAGCCCCACGAAGGAGCAGCTTTTGGTATTTGTGCGGCGCACTCCATACTCGGCATTCTTCTATGCTCGCGGGCGTGTTGTCGCTCATCCGAAGGAAGGCGTCGGAGCCAGTGTGGAGCGGGCGGTGGCTCTGGACGACCCCTGTGTACTCGTTTTCCGGCGAAAATATGTGAACCGGGTTCCGCCGAAGCTCCGGGACGCCTTCGAGGTGATTCAGGACACTGGCGGATGGGTGGTGTGTCGCCCGTGCGCTCCGGCCTCTGTTCATGCCAGTGCGGGGCACTCGGGAACGGTTGCCAGCAGGAGAGCTGCCTGCAGTTCCGTCGCGACCTGGCTCGCGATATTCAGGTCTATTGCCATCGAGCATTGACAGGTTGCTCTCGAACAGTCGTTCTACTGCACGCGGATTTCGGTTTGTGCGCCTTGGATGTCGGTTGTCGATAGGAGGAGGGAAAGCGTCTGGGTGTCGGGGCAGTACGTGGTCTGCTCCAGCGTCACCTTGGGCCCGAGCGCGAGCACGTTCGATGGCGTGCTCACAGCGTCCATCACGATGGTCTGCCGCCCGTAGACGCGCAGGGCGAGAATCAGCCCGTCGGGGCGTTCTTGCACATCCAGCACATCGCAGGTTCCGGCGGTGTGGACGTGGGGCTGAACTGTGCTGTCCGAGGTCGTGAGCACAGCCTGTCCCCCCTCGGTGCGGACGGCGGTGTGCATCCAATCGCCCGCGCGCCAGCGAGCCGTGACACGACCCTTCCTGGCGTGCAACGCTCCTGTGGAAAGGGGTGATTTCACGATCACAGGCTGGACCAGCGCCAGCTCCATGCAACGGGATGGGATGGCGGTTTCATCGATGGCCCATTCGTCTTCGGCTGTTTTCTCCAGCCGCGTGTACTGCGAGTGAAGCCACTGCGAGCAGGTGTCGGCCATGTTGCGGGCCAGCATGGTGTCGGAATCCTCCTGCACTGCCGCGAGATAGTTGTGCCAGCGACCGATGGACAGATCGTTCTCGTCGGGGTCGGGGCGGAGCAAGTTGGGCCAATGGGTTCCGCAGATTGCGTTGGGAGTGGGGCGTTCGGGGATGGTGTCCCACACCTGCCAGGGAATGCCGCTGTGTCCGCGGTCCAGAATAAGTATGCCGTGCTCGAGTCCCCCGTCCGGACGCATGGGCGTGTCATCGACAAAGCAGCATGTGCGGAAGGGCGTGGACGCATAGCGCACGCCTGCGGCGGTCATCAAAGCGCCCGTGGAGTCCGCGTCCGAGTTGTTCCAGAGAAAACGAAACGCGCAGGGGACGAAACTCTTGGGCAGGGATACCCCACTTGCGGGGTCGAGACCGTGTTGAGCAAGTAGACCGCGAAAACAGTCCAGGTGTCCCTCGAGAATGGTTCGAGACCATCGCTCGGCTGGCGATCCTCCGAGCCATTCCGCCCGCGTGCGCGCGCCGTTCTCCCAATGCTCATGACCCACGCCGTGCATGGCGAACTCGATGTTCGCGGACCGTGTGCGGAACACATCTGCGGACTCCGCAGTCCAGTCTCCCATGCGGCTCGAGTTGTCCCAGTCCGTGCCGGCGTGGGTTGTGGTGGGATGGCGGGCGCAGAGGTTCTCCTGATCCCATTCGCAGAGAATCATGGCGCATTGGGGGCGCACACCGAGCAGTTCGCCCAGATCGGCCACAGCTGCGTAGTCCGCCGGCCCGAGAAGGCGCTCGACGCCCGAGCGGAACGGGCCGCCCTCCGCAGACAGATCCCAGCCTTCGCGCCAGCCCACGTCGTCGATGACCAACTGAACCGGTCTTGGGATAGTGCATTTGGCCAAGCTCATCCGTCGTCTTCATCCGAGTCCCGGCTCTGCACGTCCGTGGGCAGTGGATACTTGATGCCATCATCATCCAGCCGGACGAACGTGATCGAGGTCTCGAAGACATGATGTTCGTCCGTGGCGTTCATCTCCTTCCCGAACACGTCCACGCGGTAGGTGACGGATGTGGTGCCAACGCGCTCTCTGCGGATCTGGAAGCGTAGCATGGCGCCGCAATCGACACCGCTGGAGAAGACGACTTGATCCATCGCCTTTGTCACCAGCCAGCATGCCGGATAGTCGCGCATGGCGGCCAGCGCGGCATACTCGTCCACCCATTTCAGCATCTGCCCCCCGAAGAGATGCCCGAAGTGGTTGAGATGCTCCGGCCGCACAAGTGTGTACTGATTCATGATTCTCTCCTGGGGAAACTCATCCCACGATGACAAGTGCGATATAGGGGACGAGATTGAATACGAAGACCAAGATCTTGAACACACCCAGAAACGAGTAGACCGCAATGTCGAAGGCCTCTCTCTTTATGGGAATGAATCTGCTGTGCACCCGGTACACCCAGTCACCACCAAGCGTGCAGATCAGGAAGGCTAGGGTCATCAGCCCCACGTTGATGATCGTGCACCACATGAAGAATGCTCGGACAGTGGCAATGTTCATCGTACTGCTCCTTTTTCTACTTCCTCATCCTCTTGCCAAAGCATACTGCACAAAGTGCCAGAACGCACTGTGTTTGCTGCGCGGATGCGATGGCGACTGCTATAGTGTTTCTATAGTACCCAGACTCGCCAAAAGAATGCCTCCAAAAAGGAGAAAGAACGATGACCATCCGAATCGGTTGCCAACTCAACTGCTGGCCTGTGGGCCCGACTTTTGACGAACCTCTGGCGGATGCCATCCGCGAGGCTGGTGAAATTGGCTATGCGGGGGTCGAATGCAACTGGCGCATGATCGATGTCTGGGCGGATCGCCAGGGGGAACTGGCCGATCTGCTGGCCACTTCCGGCACGGTGATCTCGGCCCTTTTCTTTGGTGCGGGATCCGCTGAAGCCACTGCGGCGACGCAGGAATTGGACGACGCGATGCGCGCTGCCGCTTTTCTCGAGTCCTTCGGCGCGGGACATATGATGATTGGTGGCGGAAAGGCGACCGATGACGATGCCACCTTCAAAGCCGTTTGCGATCACTATTCGGAGCTTGGCCGACGCGTCTACGAGGCACACGGTGTCAAAGCATGCTATCACCTCCACGGTGGCGCCATCGCCAGCTCCCCGGACGAGATTCAGCGCATGCTCGAACTCACGGACCCACGCTATTGGTTCCTTTGTCCGGACTCGGGAATCATGGTGAAGGAGGGACACGATGTGGTCGATGTCTGCGACGCCTGCTTCGACCGCATCGGATACGTGCACTTCAAAGACTGGACCGGCGCGGACGGCTGGAGCATGCTCGGCCAGGGCGTGGTCGATCACATTGGCATGCTCGCGAAACTCCAGGAACGAGGCTACGACGGCTGGATCATCTCGGAGAACGAGTCACGCACGGAAGGCTTGTCCCCGAAGGAGCAGCAGGGTGCCGACCGCGTGTGGCTGAAAGACCACGGAGTCTGAGTACTCGCTTCTTGTCGCCATGCGATTGCGAGGGCGTCGCCCTCGCGCTCCCACCGGGGAATGCAAAGCACTCCCCGGACCCCACGTCAAGCTTCGGCGGACGCGCCGTGCGAGGCGCCCGGCTCTCCGTCCGCCGAAGGGTTGGTTTTCGCTGGCGCGACAGAGAAGGCCCCACCACAGAGCGGAAACGGCGACGAGGAGTCCTGGACACTTGTGCCCCTCTCTTGGGTTCCGTCTCAATTCGCGAGTCATGCTCCGCGCCAGCGGCGGCCACCGTTTCCGGGCACGGAGAGCTGGACGCTTCGTCCGGCGCGTGCCCGGAAACAGCAATGTGGGGTCCGGGGAGTGCATGCACTCCCCGGCGGGGTTTGGGGCAGAGCCCCATTGGCCCGCGCGGAATTCGCTGTGGGGTCAATCGGATTGGAAGCGGTGTCGGGCGAGGAGGCGGGCACTGTGGAGGACCAAGCTGTCGGCTAGCGTCTCAGGATTTGGAGGGGGTGCGGCGTGTTGGGCCTGGGCCAGCACGAGAGCGTCGTGGACGATCCGAATCTCGGCTCCTTCCGGACAGGGACTGGACTGGGCCTCGTCCATTGTTTGCCGAACGGACGAACTGGTCTCTGCATCGAGACCCGCCTGTTCGGGGAGATCCTGGGGAAGGTCGGCATGCTTTGGGAAGGGTGCCACGTCGGCGCCAAGCAGGAGCGCAGCGCATTTCAGAACCCGTGGATCGGCCTCGCGTTCCGGTACTGCCAGAGTGTCGGCAAGCCGATGGACTTCCTCGGCGAAGGCCAGGCGCTTCGGTTCGTCTTTCAGTGCCTTGGCCAGGCTGGCCCGGAGAGTTTCGATGATGGGCGCGGCGGCGGTGAGGTGGTCCACATTCTTTCCCAGGCACTCTTCGGCGAACTTGCACCACTTGGCGCAACCGAGATCGATTCTGGGATTGCGCACTTCCACGCCGCAGCCCGAGCAGAGGCGAATGGGCTCGTCCTTCCAGAACTCGATCTCGTCGCCGCAGAAGGGACAGGCCACATCAAAGATGTCCTCAGCCGTCCAGTACCGCATGTCCTGTCCCGGGCACTTGGGTGCTGGCATGATCGTCTCCGTCTACTTTCCGCGGACTACGCGCGATTTGGATTTGTGTGATCTTCATCTTGGTTGGACCAATGCAACTCCGCAAAGGTCCATTGTGCTGACCAAATCTCATGTGTGCGCACAACTTCGATGTGCGTAGTGGAGGCAGAGTCGAACGTGGCGATTTCGCTGCGACTGGACATCGATTCCATGGACTGGAGACAAGGCAATGGGGCTCTGCCCCAAGCCCCGCCGAGGAGTCGTGACTCCCCGGACCCCACGTCAAGCTTCGGCGGACGGAGAGCCGGGTGAAGCACTCGGCTCTCCGTCCGCCGAAGGGTTAGTTTTCGCTGGCGCGACAGAGAAGGCTCCACCCCAGAGCGGAAACGGCGACGAGGAGTCTTGGACGCTCGTGCCCCTCTCTTGGGTTCCGTCTCAATTCGCGAGCCATGCTCCGCGCCAGCGGCGGCCACCGTTTCCGGGCACGGAGAGCTGGACGCTTCGTCCGGCGCGTGCCCGGAAACAGCAATGTGGGGTCCGGGGAGTTGCGACTCCCCGGCGGGGTCTGGGGCAGAGCCCCATTTCCCCGCGTGGAAGTGGCTCACAGAAGGGGGTGCGGGGCTCTGCGAATGTGTTCAAAGAAGGCCGATGCAGATTCGGCCTGCGAGGACGGCGGCTTCTTCGGCGTCGAGCACCCTCTTGGCGGAGGTGTCGAAGAGTATCTTGGCTTCGGCGGGAAACTCGTCGTCGCCGAGGTGGTAGACGAGCGTGACGTGCAGGTTTCCGTAGGCGTGGATTCGGGCTCCGAAGTCTCCCAGGGCAGCGGGTTCCCAATCGAATCGCGACAGATTCTGACGCAGGCACCCCAAATCGTTTCCAAACCGCTGGGCGAGAGGTGCGGTGCTTCGGGATTGGAATGCTTGCAGGTAGAACTGCCCAGCGGGGAACTCCCGGAAGGCGATCAGCTCGTCTGTCGGTTCGATGGGCAGCGAGCAGAGCAGATAGTGTAGGAGGAGGATCTGGTCTGCGGGCTTCACGGGGCGGCTGTCCTGCCGCGTGGTGAGAGCGAAGGTCTTTGTGTCGAGCGCGCCGTCGTTTCCGAACATGCGGAAGTGGATGAGTCCCGCGGATGGTTCCGGTAGGCCGAGGTCGCGACAGCGCCCGGAAAGTTCGACCCCTTCCAGGTCGGCGATGGCGCGGCTGATGGCCGTCTGGTATGCAGTGTCCTTGGGCATGGCTAGTCTCTACAACTGATTTGTCCCGCCCCCACTGGGTTTATCCCGGTGGAGCGAAAGATTTTGATGCCCTAACTGAGCTTCGAGCTATGCCCCCCCGTCCCGGCCCACGCCGTGGCGTGGGCCGGGACGGGGAAGCGCTCCACTGGTCACAGTCATCGCCGATCTTTCGCTCCACCGGCACAAGGCCGATGGGGGCGAGTTACTTCAACGCTCGCGCAGCGGGAACCTAGTTTTTTTTGTTCGTTCCCTGTTTGGGCTGCGTCACGGAGGGGAAACGGTCTGGGTCCGTGTGGGGGAGAAAGAGTGCGCCTGTGTACTGGTCCATGTAGCTTGGGTTGGTGTTCAGCTCCATGTAGGTCATGCGTCTGGCCAGATCCAGCTGCCGTTGACGGAAGTCTCTGGATACGAGCACCATGTAGGAGCCCATCAGGGAGGCGTTCCCGATGTAGTGGAAGCGTTCCGCGGGCAGATCGGGGATGAGCCCGAGGACGGTGGCCTTCTCGAGGTCGAGGAAGCGTCCGAAGCCTCCGGCGATGTAGACGTTGGCCAGGTCGTCGAATGTCAGGCCCACCTGTTCGAGCAGGAGGCAGCAGGCGGAGTAGATGGCGGCTTTCGCCCGGATGATGTTCTGGATGTCCAGTTCGGTGATGATCAGGGGCTCCGCGCCGGTTTGCTCGGCCGTGGCCAGCGTGTAGGCGGCGTGGCGGCTCTCGGCGGAAATGGCGGAACAGCGCCTGGTGCGGTCGAGCTTGCCGGCGGCGTCCAGCCAGCCCGTGGTGAAGAGACTGGCCAGCAGCGTGATCATGCCGGACCCACAAATCCCCTTCGGCGCCGACTCTCCGATGGTGGAGAATGTCGGCAGTCCGGTGTCCGGATCGACTTCGACCCGCTCAATGGCGCCGAGCGAGGCGCGCATGCCGCAGCCGATGCCGCCACCCTCGAAGGCAGGACCTGCTGAACAGGCGCAGGTGAGTAGAAAATCTTCATTCCCAACGACAATTTCACCGTTGGTCCCGATGTCGATGAACAGGCTGACATCCTCTGTTCCCGCCGCCAGATCCGTGCAGAGCAATCCCGCCGTGATGTCTCCGCCCACGTAGCTGCCCACGCTTGGCGAGAGGCAGACCCAGGATTCTGGGTTGATGTCGACGCCCACCTCCTCGGCAGTCAGGAAGGGCGCTTCGGCCAGAGTGGGCGTGTAGGGCGCCAGGCGAATGTATTCGGGATTCAGGCCCAGCAGCAGATGGGTCATCGTGGTGTTGCCCGAGATCACGGCGTTGACGACTTCACGCGTTTGCACATCATGACTTTCGCAGACTTGGTGGACGAGTTGGTTGAGCGTGTTCAGAACTCGTTTGCGGAGTTCCTCCAAGCGTTCGGGAGTCTTGGCGTAGTTGATGCGGCTGATGACATCGAGGCCGCAGGCGATCTGGTCGTTGTAGCCGCTGCGGGTGGCCACGACCTCGGCGAGCGGGAGATAGACAAGTTGGACGGCGAGGGTGGTGGTGCCAATGTCCACGGCGATTCCGTAGTGACGCACCGTTGTGTCTCCCGCCTCGATGCCGACGACGAAGAGTCGTTTCTCGTCGCGGATGAGAGTGGCCGTCACCCGTCCATCGTCTTTGCGGAGTTCGCCGGCGATGCGGCGCAGAACGGGCAGGCCGACGCGCACATCCATTTTCCCCCATTGCCGCTGGATGGCCCGGGTCAATCTCTCCAGGTCCGAAAGCCCATCCTCAAGCTGGGCTTCGGGCACCTCGATGAACCACTTCACGGCCAGGGGGTCGTAGTCCCACTTCTGCGGCAGAAGCTCTTTTCGCACGAGGTGCGCGTCTTCGCTGGCATCGGTGAACTTGCCCCCCTCCCAACCTGCTTGATCGGGGACCTCGATCACGATGTCCTGGGCGAGCGCCTTCGCCCGGCAGGCGAGCACGTATCCGTCGGCGACTTCCGAGCGGGAGAGCACGCCGGCCCCATCCGAATCCACCTCGCCCGAGAGCACTCGCACGATGCACTTGCCGCAGGTGCCTTCCCCCCCGCACGGCGAGTGAATCTCGATGCCGACGGCACGGGCCGCGTCAAGCAGCGGGGTGCCCGGCGAGGCGTCCGTCTCGATCCCCATGGGTTGGAAGGTGATGGTGGGCATGGGTGAGTCTCGATTTCCTGTTTTCAGCTAAACCGTGACTTGACGAAGCTCTCCAGATCGCCGGCTTCCTGTGGTCCCACCACGATCTCCCA
>JAGLDW010000180.1 GCA_023145395.1 Lentisphaeria bacterium
ATCCCCATTGTGGTGACGAGCGCGACCCTGGCGGTGCGCGGCAGCATGGAGTACTTCCAAAAGCGGATTGGCGCGGAGCGCGCGGACGCGGTGGTGCTCGACTCCCCCTTCGACTTCGAGAGCCAGGTCACGGTCCACATCCCCCCGGACATGCCCAGCCCCAAGGACAGTGCGCGGTTCACCCCGGCCGCCGTCGAGCAGATTCGCAAGTACATCCGCAAGACGCATGGCAAGGCGTTTGTTCTCTTCACCAGCTACAGCATGCTGCACGAAATCGCCGCCGAGATGCAGGGATTCTTCGAAGACGAAGGTATCCGCCTGATGATCCAGGGCGAGAAACTCTCTCGTTCCCGTATGCTTGAGGCGTTCCGAAAAGACGTGGACTCGGTCATTTTCGGCACCGCCAGCTTCTGGACGGGTGTGGATGTGCCTGGGGAAGCGCTGAGCAATGTCATCATCCTCCGGCTTCCCTTCGCCGTCCCCGACCACCCCCTCGTCGCCGCCCGGCAGGAGGAGATCGAGAGCCGGGGCCGGTCCTCCTTCCGCGACTACTCCCTGCCAGAGGCTATTCTGCGCTTTCGGCAGGGCTTCGGACGTCTGATCCGCAGTCGCGAGGACCGAGGAATCGTCGTGGTGCTGGACAATCGGATTGTCAGTGCGAACTACGGACGTTCATTCCTCGAATCCATCCCAAAATGCACGGTCGAAATCGGCTGAAACGAACTCCGAAAGGTTGGCGCCAGCTAAGCCGGAGAGACTTTCATAGTTTGAAGTTCGGCGTTCGAAGTTCAATTTCCTCCTTTCATCATTCCGGAGTTCCTCTCTCTATGAAAATTCACTTGGACTGTCTATCCTGCCTCGTTCGCCAGACAGTGGACGGCGCGCGCCGCGCGACCAAGGACGAGAGGGCGCACGAAGTGGTGGCCCGCCGCGCACTGCATCGCCTGGCCGACATGGACTTCGCGAACTCGCCACCCGTCATGGCCGAGGTGATCCAAGACTTGATTCGCGAGGAGACTGGAGAGGCTGACATGTACGGCGAGGACAAGACGCGGTCGAACGAGTTGGCGTTGCGCCTGGCAAAGGAGCAGGAGCAACGGCTGCGTGACGCAGAGGATCCATTCGAGGTAGCGCTGCGCCTGGCGGTGGCGGGCAATATCATCGACTTCGGCGCTCACAACGAGATCGATGATGCGCTGATCGAGAGGACCCTGCACGAAGCGCTCTCCGCCCCCCTGGACCGCACGGAAGTGGAGCAACTCCGCCGCGCTGCGCGGGAGGCGCACACGATCTTGTACCTAGCCGATAACGCGGGCGAAATCGCCTTCGACCGGTTGTTTATCGAGCAGCTCGGTCCGGACAAGGTAATGGTGGCGGTGAAAAGTCGTCCCATTCTCAATGACGCGCTCATGGCGGACGCGGAGGCGGTGGGATTGTGTGACCTCGTCAAGGTTGTGGAGAATGGTACGGGGATCCCCGGCACGGTTCTGGAACGGACCAGCGAGGAGTTCCAGCGTCTATTCGAGTCTGCGGACATGGTGATCTCGAAGGGTCAGGGAAACTACGAGACGCTTGGAGAGGCGCCGCGCGAGATTTTCTTTCTGCTGAAGGTGAAATGCCAGATGGTCGCACGCCAACTGGACGAGCCCATCGGTACGCTTCTCGTCCGTCGCCAGACACCCGCAAC
>JAGLDW010001800.1 GCA_023145395.1 Lentisphaeria bacterium
CGATACAGCAGTATGACTCCCGGGCCCTGACGCTGTTCGGGGCGAAGTTCGGCTGGTTCTGGTATCACAAGGGCTATTGCGAGCTGAAGCTCCAGAAATACGAGGAGGCGACGAAGTCGTTCGAGGCATGCTACAAGAAGTATCCCAACGGGGCCGCCGTGCCAGGCGACGATCCGAACGATTCGAACATCACGTTCAACCACTACCACAAGAAAGCGCTCCTGAAGTGGGGGGAGGCGGCGCAGGGGATGGAGGAATACCAGATGGCGCTCCGGATGTACAAGAAGTTTCTCGACGAGCGGGATCCGACGAGGGACAAGTATGAGCGGGGGGCGTTCTTCGTCAACATGTCGGTCTGTTACTTCAAGCTCGGCAAGATTCCGGAGGGGATCGGGAACCTGGAGACGGCGATCAAGAACAAGGAGACCTTTCCGACGCCGAACGAGGGGATTGTGGCGGGGTTTCAGGCGCTTGTGCAGGCCTGCATCGAGAAGAAGAACGAGCAGGCCCTGATAGATTTCATGGACAAGAACCGGGCGGACATCACGCTCGATCCGTTCCAGATGTGCAACTTCGGGCCGGTCTTCATGAGGCTGGCGGCGGATGCGCTTTCGGCCGAGATGGACCGGGGGGCCTTTGAGTTGTATGCCTTGGTGCCGAGCACCATTGCGGCGATCGGCGACGTGGAGGCGCGGATCAGGAGCATCGGGAACCTGACGCGCCCGGTCAAGGACGGGGCGGTGGTGCTGAGCAAGAAGAAGCTGGAAGCGGACCTGGGCAGGCTGAAGAAATACCAGAGTTCGGGCAAGCTGCCGGAGGGGACTGCCCTGGCGGCCACCGCATACATCCACGAGGAGAATGACAATCCCCGCGGTGCCTTCGCGGCCTACGAGCAACTCGAGTTGTTCTACGGCAAGTCTCCGAAGCGCGAGGAAAACCTCTACAATCTGGTGCGGACCTCCGCGCTCATCGGGGAAGTCCTGATCACGGAGAAGTATGGCAGCACCTTTTTGAAGGTGTTCCCGGAGAGCGATCACGTCGAGTCGGTTCGGAGCATGATGCTGACGGGCCTGTTCTTCGAAGGGGAGTATGAGAAGTGCATCGAGGTGGCCTCGGTGATGATCGAGAAGCTGCCGAAGCCCTCGGAGCAGCATGACATCTGCCTGCACGTGCTGGGTGGCAGTTACTACTACACGGGGGAATACGACACGGCGAAGCCGTTGTTGGAGGAGCACATGAAGACGTATCCGGAGAGCAAGTTCGCCTTGGCGGCGCAGTATTTCGAGGGGTCGAACCTGTCGCGGCTGCAATACTGGACGATGGCGGCGAAGCAGCTCGACGCCTTTCTCAAGAAGTATCCGGAGCCGCGGGAGAATATCTACATGCCGTTCGCGCTCTATGACCGGGCGAACTGCCACTATGCGGAGAACGAGTTGGAGCCGTCCCTTGAGATGGTCAACAAACTTGAGGCCCAGTTTCCGGGGTCCGAGATCATGGACATGGCCTACAACCTGAAAGGCAACGTTCTGCAGTCC
>JAGLDW010001801.1 GCA_023145395.1 Lentisphaeria bacterium
GCAATGTTTGGGAGTGGTGCCATGATGTCTATGCGGACTATCATGGGGATATCACCGACCCCTACCAGACGAACGGCGATTCGCCCAACTATCGGGGAGGTTCTTACTGGGATGCCCCGAAACACTCGCGCTTGGCCAATCGCGGGGGGAACGGTTACACCTACAAGTTTGAAGACCTGGGCTTGCGTCTGGCGCGCAGTCAGGACTGATTGCGCTCGATTATTTGATCCAGGCCGTGGCGTGGATCATGCCGGTGTCGGCTTCGGTGGAGCAGGTCGAGTCAAAAGAGAAACTGGTGTTCGGAAAGTGAGAGATCGGTGTCTCGAATTTCCACGTCAGCACCAGCCCTGTCATGTTGGTTGAGGCGTCGGGCTCGTTGGCGTTGGCCCAGGGTGGGCAGCTCCAGCAGCAAGTGTCGTGGTTCGTCCATCCCGAGCCGTTCCAGTATGCGGAATGGTAGCCGTCAAAGAAGAGATGCAGCCCCGCCATTCTCGCGCACTGTACGACAGAGGTGGTCCGATCGAAGATCAGGCGCATGGCGTCGTGTGGGACGATAATGTCATCGACTTGAAAGGTTTCTCCATAGGGAGGCAAGCAGTCGGGCGTGCCCGGGTTGTTGTTGGCGCTGATCACATCCCCCGCGCCGAAGGAGACGGTCGAGTTGGCGACCTGGCCATTGAGACGGGTCCAGCCGCCATCTGTCATGTTGCAGTAAACTTGAGTTGTCGCGTTTCCGTCGCCGTCCGGATCGATCATGTACAGGCCGTCGCCGGTCGATTGGCCGGCCAGCAGAATGTCCCGGCAATTTCGCCCAACGGACGCGCCCGAGAGACAGAAGTGTTCACTGGCGCGGCAGTATTCAGGTTCGCTACATCTGCTGTTGCCGCAGCAGCCGATTTCTTGGTAGTCCAACGCGCAGGCTCCATTGCCGTCGCAAGTTCTTCCACCGAAGTAGCTATCCCCAGCGCAGTGATTCATGTCCAAACAGAGTGTATCCACAACGCAGACGCCTGCGGAACAAGACGTGGCGGCAGGGCAGTTCTCCGTCGTCTCCGGTAGTATTTGGTCACAGATGTGCTCGGCACCACAGCGCATCGCCGATCCGATTCGTGCACAGGTGTTGTCTGCCACACAAGCCCAATTCCCGACTCCACAGTCTTCCACTCCATCTGTGTCACATGTGGCGTTTAGGGTTTGGCCGACATCGGCGTAGACGATCTGTTCGTGCCCGTCTGTGTGATCATGCGCTGGACGGCATCCCCCCAGGCCGTCGCAACCAGCGTACCAGATGCTTCCCTGGCAGGCCCCGGCCTCACAGTCCAACCCCATCGCGCAGTAGTTCGTGATAGAGACATCGGCCAACGTGCCCCGCCCGACACAGATCGTGCCGGAGGGTGCGTTATGCTCCGTCACGACGTCTTCGCAACCCGAGGCGGTGCAGGTGGGCACGGTCTCGGTCCAGACGCAGGAAGACAGGCAGGCGGAGAACGCTTCACCACAGTCCTCGCAGGGATAGCACCAGCCGTCGATACATGTGTGTCCCGGTTCACATTCGACATTCAGGCAGGCAAGGCGCTCACATACGCCGTCGACGCAGACCTCTCCCTCGCCGGAGCAGTTCATGTCCGTGCAGTCGGAGGGATAGCAATATCCCGAAGCGCAGGTTTCTCCCGCGGGACATTGAACGTCGACGCAGCTTCGTTGGAGGCACTCTTCTTCCACACAAACTTCGCCATAGCCAGGGCAGGGCTTCGTCTCACAGTCGACAGGGTAGCAATGCCCGTTGGCGCAACGCTCTCCGGAAGGACATTCGACACCAATGCAACTCGACTGCCGGCAATCCTCTTCAACACCAACCTCGCCAAGCCCCGGACATGTCCGCCAGTCGCAATCTTCCAGGTAGCAGTCCCCCTCAAAGCAGACCTCCCCCTCGGGGCAGCTCACATCAGCGCAAGTCAACTCGACGCATCGCCCATCCACGCACTGCAAGGTCCCCGAACAGTCCGTGTCGTAGTCGCAGTCTCCATCTGTTGTGTCCGAAGCGCATGAAAATGAAAAGAGCGCGAAGAACAGCATCAAGAGGATCGCGAGCCTGGTTCTTTGATGGCTTCCCAACCCCGTGTTTTGCCGCACATCAATCATGAGACTCAATTTTCTGGACGATCTCAGGGTATCATGCAGTTGCCGCCCATGCATATACAGCTACCTGGATCATCGGGACACATGGGT
>JAGLDW010001802.1 GCA_023145395.1 Lentisphaeria bacterium
ATCGGCGTAGCGCATATCGAAGCCGGTGCCGTTGTCACGGACGAAATAGGCCGATTCGGGAGCGGGTGCTGTGTCATTGGCTTGCGATTGTTCCTGCGCATTGGCGGTCCCACATTCCGCTACCGTGGCGATGCCGAACTCGATCCGGGCGTGTTCTGTCTTGCCGGAGGATTTCCAGGCGTTGCCCAACAGGTTGACGAGGGCGATACGGAGCAGATGTGAATCCCCTGCACCCCTCATACCCGGGGCCACGGTGACCTCAACATCGCGCGCCGCTTCATCTCGTCGCAACTGCGCAAAGATTTCTTCTGCCAGGGCACTCAGGTCAACGGATTCGCGTCTCATCGCCCGGCGGGCGATGCGTGAAAGCGTCAGCATGTAATCGATCAACGCGGGCATTCGTTGGGCTTCCGAGCAAACCCGCGCCAGATAGTCCTTGCCCTCCTCGTCAAGCTGTTCGTTATGCTCATCCAATAGGATACGACTGAAACCGTCGATGCTGCGCAACGGCGCACGCAGATCGTGCGAGACCGAATAGCCGAACGCTTCAAGCTCCTTGTTGGCCCCCCGCAGTTCACTTGCCATCTGCTCAAGTTCCCGGTTGGTCTCCTGGTGGTCCTCCAGAAGGTTGATCATCGCCTTGTTCAAATGCTCGGCGTCCTGTGTGCGGGTGTGCAGCTCCCGGGTACGTTCGTCCACGGTGCTTTCCAGTTGACTGTGCGCTTCCTGCAGTTCCCGTTGAGCCTGCCATCGCGCCGTAACGTCTACCGTCGATACCAGCACACGGGACCATGTGGTTTCGTACCCGGGAGGAAGCGTCCAGCGGATGAGAAATTGCCGTACCTCGCCGAGCAGTGTCCGGTTAGGCGCCTCGCATTCGTAGACGGCATTCCCGTCCGCAAAAGCAACGATTCCCGCCTGGAAGGCGGAGGCCGACTCGGGCGTGAACAACGATCCCAGTGCCCCTTGGAATTGCATTTTGCTGTCCGCTCCATAGATCTCGAGCGTCTTGCTGTTGACGTCCAGCACACGAACGCTGCCGGCGCAATCGTCCATCAACTCTGCGTGTTCCTCCAGATGCTGCCGAATGTCTGTAACGCCACCCGCACGCCATGCATCGATGTCGGATTTAACGAGGCTGAAGTCCTCTTCCCACAGGGCGACAGGGGCGGATTCAAAGAGGTCCCTGTTTCGCTGCTCGCTGAGTCGCATCGCACTGTTCTGCTCCTCGATATGCTGCATCATGCCGTTAAAGGCATCCGTGAGGGCTCCCAGTTCGTCATTCGCGCTCTTCCTGGCACGCAGGTCGTAGCGTTGGTCCCGTGTAACTTCCCGGGCGACACGTGCGAGCTCCCCCACGGGACGGACGAGGGTGCGTTGGAGGGGAAAGGAAAGGCCAAGGCCGACCGCAAGCGCGATCAGGACGGCAACGCCGAGCATGAAGACGGAGCCCGACACTCGCCGCTGGACGCTGCTGGTGTCGGCACGCAGCCATAGGCTGCC
>JAGLDW010001803.1 GCA_023145395.1 Lentisphaeria bacterium
GATCTTGCGGAGATGCTGCCAACGAAAATCGGTTGGAACTGGGCCTTTGTTTCCGACGATATCGTTCGCGGCTACGTTGACGAGCTGCAGCAGTTCTGCGAGGCCATCGTCTCCGGGAACGAGACTCACTCGGACTTTGATCTGGCCCATCTCACCACAAAGGTGATCTACGCGGCGTACCAGTCGGCAGAAGAAGGACGAAGGATAAACCTGTGAACGGGGGCGAGACGAGCGACGAGGACAGAAGGAGGCGTTTCTGTCTCAATCTCTCAACGCTCGATTCGGCTGACCTCGAGACACAACTGCGTGTCTCGCGGGACGCAGGGTTTCACGCGGTGGGTTTGCGGGAGAAACACGTCGCGAGCTACCTCATGTCCGGCGGCAGTCCACATGGTGTGCGGAAGATGCTCGACGCCCACGGACTTGTGGCCGTGGAGTACGATTTCTTCCCCAACTGGGTCTGTGCGGGCAGCGGCGAGCGCGAGTCGCTCCGAGGGCGCTTCGATCGTTTCTGTGAGGTCGCGGCCGATACGGGATGCGCGATCGTGGTTGCTCCCACGAGCACCGATGACGGAGCTGGCGAGCTGGATTGGCACACAGCCGCCGGCAACCTCCGGGCGATGGCCCGGATCGCGGCGGCGTACGAACTCACAGTCGGAGTTGAGTTCCTGCCGTGGTCATCGCTTGATACTGTTACAGCGGCCTGGGAGCTGGTTCGCAGGTCCGATTGCGGGAATGCGGGCATCGTTCTGGACACGTTTCACTACTTCGAAGGACCGAACTCCCGCGAGGAACTCTGGAAGGTGCCGGTTGAGGCGATCACGCTCTGTCACGTTGATGACGTGGAAGCCGTGGAGGCGGACGTGGTAACCAGGTGTCGGCGTCACCGTGTCTTTCCCGGTGAAGGGATCTACGAGTTCGGCGAGATTCTCTCCTATCTGTCCGAGCACTCGTACCACGGCTACTATTCCCTGGAGATCATGAACGCATCGCACGCAACGCAGGATCCCGGCGTGATTGCGCGCGAAGCCATGGCCTCCCTGGAGCGGTTGTTCGGTGGCTGAGGCTTCGGTGGGGAGAGGAATGCGAGGGCTACTTGACCAAGTAGTGTGTTTGATCACGGGCGCTGCACGGGGGATTGGCGCCGCCATTGCCGAAGAGTTCCTCGGCATGGAAACGGAAGATATGCAGTAGTGTGGTTGGGGGATCCTGAGAGAATGATGTCCCAACTAGGATTCGGGGGACACGATACTTATCTCATCCCACTT
>JAGLDW010001804.1 GCA_023145395.1 Lentisphaeria bacterium
CAAGGAGATTTCACATGAGCACGGTCCCTCTCGGTGGCATGGAAATGCTGATCATGTTCTTCGTCTTGGCACTTCCTCTCCTCCTGCTCGCGGGAGGTGTGGTCTTGGTGATCCTTGTATTGCGGCGCACGGGCACGGCCGCATGCAGAAACGCCGAATGGGCGCTCAGCGCACCGGAGCAAGACACCATGATCAAGGAACGGCGAGAACACTGCGAAAAAGAGGAGGCACGCATTCACGAATTGGCCGCAAACGGGAAGATCACGGAGGAGGAAAGTGCCGAGTTGATCCATGCACTGCATCGTGAAACCGAGTACCGTGCCTGTCCCTTCTGTTCGGAAGATGTGCGTGTCGAAGCCCGAAAATGCCCGCATTGCCGCGAGTACCTCGTCGCGGATGTGGGGAATCTGAAACAACGCCGACTGTACCGCAGCCGCGACCGCATGCTCAGCGGGGTCTGCGGAGGCTTGGCGAACTATATCGGGATGGATCCGTCGTTGGTGCGCATCCTAGTCGCCGTCGTCACCTTTTTCTCGGGAATCCTCACCGGACTGATCATCTACGCGATCATGGCGTGGATCATCCCCGAAGAGCCAGTGGGGAACTGACGGGCCACGGTTTTCGGCACATCCCTGGAGGGAGGCCCGTGAGCCGACGCGTTGCATGTCCGCTTTCCGCTGGAGGGCGAACGGCCCGTGAGCCGCCCCCTTGAAGTGAAATCCCGCGGACGGTACGTTTCCGAGCATGAAACGACACCCAAACGACCTAGCTATCTTCGGCAGTCCGCCTGCCTTCAGCGACAAGCTCTTCGTGGGTCGTCCGAGCCTCGGCGACCGCGCGCGCTTCCTGGAGCGCCTCAACGACATTCTCGACCGTCGCTGGCTGACCAACGACGGGATCTATGTCCGCGAGTTTGAGAAGCAGGTGGCCGGAATCGTCGGTGTCAGACACTGCGTGGCCATGTGCAGCGGCACCACCGCTCTGCAGATCGCCATTCGAGCGCTGGATTTGACCGGGGAGGTAATCATCCCCTCCTTCACCTTTGTGGCCGACGCGCACGTTCTCGAATGGCAGCGCATCCGGCCCGTCTTCTGCGACATCGATCCCACCACCTGCAACCTGGATCCGCAGAAGGTCGAAGAGGCCATCACCGAGAGGACGAACGCCATTCTGGCAGTGCACCTCTGGGGCCGCCCATGCGATACCGAGCGCCTGGCGGAGATCGCGGAACGCCGAGGCGTGCACCTGCTGTTCGACGCCTCCCACGCCTTCGGATGCACCCACAACGGTCGCGCGATCGGCGGCTTTGGCGAACTTGAGGTCTTCAGTTTTCATGCGACGAAGATGATCAACACTTTCGAGGGAGGCGCGGTGACCACCAACGACGACGACCTTGCCGAGACGATGAGATCCATGAGGAACTTCGGTTTTGCGGGCTTCGACAACGTGGTGCGTCTCGGCACGAACGGCAAGATGAACGAAGTCTCCGCAGCCATGGGAATCACGGGGCTGGAGAGTCTGAACCACCTAGTCGAGCACAACCGCCAGAACGACCGTTGCTACCGTGATGGACTCCAGGGCATCCCAGGGATCGAAGTGGTCTCCCGCGGATCAACCGGGCAGTCCAACTGCCAGTACATCGTGATCCGAGTGGACCCGGAAAACGGGTTGCCAAGAGATCGGCTGGTGGAGATTCTCTGCGCGGAGAACATCATCGCCCGACGCTATTTCTACCCGGGTTGCCATCGAATGGAGCCCTACCGGACGCTCTATCCCGAGTTCGAGGGAAAACTGCCCAACTCCGACTGGCTGGCCCAGCGTGTTGTGACGCTCCCGACGGGCGAGGCCGTGGATTCGGAGCAGATAAAGGTCATCAGTTCCGTGATTCGCTGCGCCATGACGCATGGCGCGGAGATCGAAGACCAGCTGAGCGCTTCTTCATAGATAGCGCCGGCCCATAGCGACACCCACAGGAGGGACTCTGACACGATGACTGACAACATCCCCCTTCCCGACTACACCATCATCATCCCCGTCTACTACAACGAGGGGACTCTGGTGTCCACCGTGGCGGCCATCCGCAAGGAGGTCATCGCCCGCAATCCGGGCCGTGTCGCGGAGATTCTCTTCATCGACGACGGCTCCGGGGACGGTTCGCTAGACGAGTTGCTGCAACTGCACAAGGACCATCCCGGGTTGGTTCGCGTGATCAAGTTGACCCGGAACTTTGGGCAGGTCAACGCCATGCTTGCGGGGTACGCACAGGCTCGCGGGAAGTGCGTGGTGGCCATGTCGGCGGATGGCCAGGATCCTCCATCGCTCATCAATGAGATGCTAGCCGCGCATTTTGACGAAGGGCATGAAGTCGTGATCTGCTCCCGCGTTGGGCGGGACGAATCTGCCTATCGCGTTCTAACCTCGAAGTTGTTCTACGCGCTGATGCGTCGGCTGGCGTTCCCCAACATGCCCTCCGGCGGCTTCGACTACATGCTTCTTGGGCGCCGCGCGCTGGATGTGCTGCTACGAAACCAGGAGGCGCATCTCTTCCTGCAGGGACACATTCTCTGGCTCGGATTCAAACCCAAATTTCTTGAATACCACCGTCGAAAACGCGAGGTTGGTAGCTCGCGCTGGACCTTTGGCAGGAAGCTGACGTACCTGATCGACGGGTTGATGAGCTGCTCCTTCGTGCCGATTCGTCTTGTGTCGCTGACAGGCATG
>JAGLDW010001805.1 GCA_023145395.1 Lentisphaeria bacterium
TGACGCAGGAGGGCCTCGCCATCCTCCAGCCCAAGGTAAGCTCGTGCCAGCTCCTTCCATTCGGGGCTTGCGCCCAGCCAGCAGGGCACATGATCCGGCTCCTTGTGTGCGAAGGTCGTCAGAACGCGTTCTCTGGAGGTCATTGGTTCGGTCTTGGTTGGCAATCAACTATTCTGCTTTGACCCAGCAGGGGAAGACCCTGATCTTGTTCTCGACACTCTGCAGGAGGAACTCATTGATGAGCCCGACAATCCCGATCATTTCTCCCATGAAGGTCCCGTGCGCGTGCCCCTGCCAGACGAAGAGGCCGTTTGGAAGCTCCCGGGTGACGAACCACTTCTTCGCATCCGTCACGCCTTCCGGCATGGAGAGGCGCGCCTTGGCGATGTCGCCCGGCATCTCCATGTGCAACCACGCCACCCCGTCGGTCTCGCCGGTCCGGGCGGATGGAAGGGTGGACGCTGAAATGGATTCCAGAACCGCCGCCCCAGGGCCGCGGATCAGCACCACGTTGCCGACGATCAGGCTTTCGCTCTGCCCGTCGTCCAGAGACGACAGGGTAACACTGGCCTTCTCCAACGCATTCGGAAAGGGGACTTCCCCCCTAAGTGATTGCGGCGCACAGGCCAGCAAGGTGCCCATAAGTCCCATCAGACCTATAGGTCCTATTCGTCCCATCTCACTGTTCCTCATGTCTTCAACCTATCCTGGAGTTATCATTAGAAGGCCCTCTGAACCAGAACCTCCATCGCACCAACCCGGAGTTTGTCTGTCTTGAATCTCACCTTCAACACAATTCTCGACTCGGGCACGACCGCGGCGGTGCGGTTGATATTGTAGAGTTCGCCTGCCTTGACGGTCGAGAGCATGCCTTCAAGCACCTCCCGGCCGTTGTAGAGCAGCTTGATGTCCTCAAGCGTGCAATCCGAATCGCCCTGGTTGTCGCACCGCACGAGAAACTGGCCGGGCTGCGTGATGAAGGGGCGCAGATCGATCTCCAACTCCGCCGTGTTGCCCTGAAAGGCATCCGGTCCGACCTCCACACACTTCCGCCATTCGCCGCTCTCCTGCGAGTTGAACAACTGCCACTCCCAGATGCTCGGCTCGGTGCTCGCTTCGAGGATGTTCAGCCGCCAGTATCTGCCGGTTACTTTCGGGAAGTCGTTGTGGTAGTCGCCGCCAAGCGTGGTTCCGACCAGCGCCACCTGCCACTCATCCTCCGGACGCGAGCGGCACTCGATCCGGAATGCCCGGGTGCGGTCCCACCCCTCCGCAACGGCGGTGGAATCAACGCTCCGGTCCTCTCCCAGATCCAGTTCGATCCAGGATGCGAACGGGGCCTTCATCGCCTCGGGAGTCCCCCACTTCGAACCGGCGGCCCAGCGGGTGGAGC
>JAGLDW010001806.1 GCA_023145395.1 Lentisphaeria bacterium
AGCTGGCATCCCGCGGGCCAGGAGCTGGCCTCACTGGTGGGACTGTCCCTGTGGAACTACAGGATTGTCCAGGGACTTGAGCTGGAGGCTATCCCTGTAGAGCGCCCCGTCCCTGAGGTCAGTGCTGTGAGGGAACCGGCTCCACCCCTGCCCGAGGGGTGGCCCAGTGACCCCTTCCTCCCGATTCTTCTTGCGAAGTTGGACTGGGATTCCTTGTTGGCACATCACTCCGGCTGGACGTGGAATTCTGAGCGACAAACGCTGCTCTGTCCCGATGGGCGCCTGATGAAGCTGACCACAGTCGAGCACCAGCGCCGGGGCAAGCGCAGGCTCATCTTCACACGTGCAGCTCACGGCTGTGAGGCCTGTGAGCCCCGGCCAACCTGCTTCACAGCGAAGAAGGAAGCAGCGGGCAAGCACTTCTATCTCCGGGTCTCCGCCAAGCTCGCTGACCCCTTGGCCCAGCGTCTCGCCGCGACTCGACTGGCTCTGAAGACCGCCCAAGCGGCCGTGAAGACAAGCACTCCAGGACCATGGGAGCCAATCGGGCCTCGATTCCTACCGGCCAAGGCTCGCTCACGCTATCGGGAGATCTTCCTCAGCGCGACCCTTTACGTCAAGGTGAGCTCCCCTGGCGCGTCACCTCCGCGGCCGGTGCTCCTGGTGGACTCGGACGCAGAGCGTCAGCAACGACGTCAGACCTGGGCCCAGAAGGTGGCGGCGAATGCGAGCTTGAAGGGGACGAAGATTTGGATGGATGTCTACGGACGGGGGGACCTCCGGGCACGGGTAGAGTCTGGAGGAGCTCTCGCCATGGCAGGGTGAGCACTATCTGCTGATCTTAGGGGAGCCTCTGGTCAGGGCCGTGCCGCGGCTCCAGGGTCGTCGTGCGTGCCCGCGCTGAAGGCATCCTGCGTACGAGAAAGCGGAGGCACGATTGATACGTCTATATGCGTCAATTCCTTCCTGCTCATGGCGTGGGCTGAAAGATGTGCCTCGAAGGGAGAG
>JAGLDW010001807.1 GCA_023145395.1 Lentisphaeria bacterium
TCGAGCCGGCTCACCAGGTCGCCCCGCGCGTGGTGAATGATCTCGCTGGCAACGGGAATCGTTCGCAGGGCGTCAAAGGTCCGGGGGTCCAGTTCCAAAGAACTCTGATACTTCAGTTCACGAAGGATGTTCTCCCGGACCTCCTCGAGGGGAACCTGCGCATTGATGAAATGGTAATGGAAAATCTGCTTGAGCGAGACCAGGGCATCGTAGGTCTTCTCCTTGAACACGCGGTAGCGGTTGCGCGCGAGCTCCTCATCGAAATCGGTTGGTCGTTCCTCCCACAGTTCCCCCATGCCGGACTGCCGCACCTCCTCGTTGTGCGCGGTCACCTGCCGCCCCCGGTGCATCTGACGGCCGATGCTCTCGGCCTCGTCCACAAACAAAATCATGATGTGGAAGATGGCCTGCTTGAACGACGCCCGCTCCGGCGAATCGGCAAACTGGCTCCGCAACTCGTTCATCCGGTCGAAAAGGCTCTTGATGCACTCGACCTGCACGGTGGTCCGCGGGAAGCCGTCGAGAATGACCCCGGAGGCATACTCCGGATCGAGCAACTTGCGGAACACGAGGGTCACCACCTCGCGGTCCCCCACCATCCCGCCCTGCGCCTTGATCTCCTCCGCCTCGGGGCTGTCAAGCAGTTGGCTGACAACGACCGGCGCCGCGCTGATTTCGCGCACTTTGCGAATGAAGTCCGTGTTGGTCCCCTTCCCCGCCCCGGGGGCTCCTCCGAGCAGAATCAACTCCTTGGGAAATCGCAGGTTCTCCAGCCCGAAGTCGTCCACCAGATCCTCCCAAACCCCGTTGAAAATCAACTGGGCATCCTTGACCTCCAGGTCAAGGGGGTCGGATGCCAATACCGAAGGGTTGGAAGGTGCGGAACTCACGGAGAAAATCTAGTCCAATCCGGTGACCCCCGTCCATCCATTTGTCCCCGACTTTGATCTTCGATCATCCTGACCGGGGGGCAGGCCGAAGGGACGAAGCCCAGGAAATCAGGTCGAGGGAAAGGGGATTCCAG
>JAGLDW010001808.1 GCA_023145395.1 Lentisphaeria bacterium
GGCTTGCCCAAGTTCTCGCCACCGGACATGACCCAGTTCGCAGTCCACTCGATGATCTTGAGCAAAGGCACGGACGGGTTGCCGAACAGACCATTCGCTTTCGAAGCGTTGTTCAGGTAGCCCATCCCATTTTCCTCGCCGCAGAAAGTGGCTTCCTTGCCCATGAACTCGCCAAACGAGATTGCGGCCTGACGGATGCTGAACATCTCCGGACCGGTCACGTTCAGGATGGTGGCCGGGTTGCTCGCCTGGCTCAGCGACTCTAGAACTTGACTGCAGGCATCTCCCTGCCAGATGACATTGGCATACCCAGTGGTCACATCGACGGGCTCTCCATTCCAGACCTGCGTCGCCACATCGAAAAGCACGCCGTAGCGACATTCCACGGCATAGTTGAGACGAATATGGATCACGTCAGCCTTGCCCTGGTCGGCGAACACATCGAACATGCGCTCCCGGCCTAGGCACGACATGGCGTATTCGCCGACGGGTGCGGGCGTGGTCTGCTCCGTCGCGCCACCCGTGCGGATGTCCATCACCGGGTAGACGCACCCGGTCGAGAATGCCGCGATCCGAGAGCCCTGAAACTTCCGCGCCGCGTGGTAGGCCACGATGCAGTTCACAGCCCACGTCACCGACTCGCTGCCCGTGGAACCAAACTTGCGCCCCACCATGTACACCACGTTCTTCACGTCCGGAAGCTGGTCCACAGCCGCTTGATCCATCATGTCGCATTGGAAGGTCTCGACACCCATGGCCTCGAGCTGCGGAAGCTCGAATAGATCCACAGCCATCACCTTCTTGTCCACACCGGCGGCATCCACAGCACGCTTTGCCATCCGCACCATCGTCGGCCCGATCTTGCCGCCACCACCCACGATCATGATGTCGCCGTCAAGCTCCTTCATCGATGCGATCAGACCCTCGGAAGGGCGACTCAGCAACTCGTCCAATGCCTCGACGCTGCTAATCTGGTTCGGTAGTGTGCCCATCTCTCGCTTCTCCATGACTGTGCTGCTAACACCAGAAAACAATCCAATGCCCCATCGACTTTCCGAGGGGATTGACCAATTTACATGCCCTTGAAAGAAAACCAACCGGTTGTTTTCTTTTTCGCGGGGGGAATGAGCAGCTTTGCCCTCGGTCCCGGAGGTCCCGAGCCACTGGGCTGACGGCTGACGGTGGTGTGGGACATCTCGGACCGCGAACGCCGCAGCCCCCCCCCCTTCGGTCCCGGAGGTCCCGAGCCACTATGGGCGGTCGAATCCGAGGCTTCTTCATCCCTCCCAAAAGGAGAAAGGCCAGCCCCTTCG
>JAGLDW010001809.1 GCA_023145395.1 Lentisphaeria bacterium
CGGACCCCAGAAGCACGTTGCTCGCCTACCTGTCCCTGGGAGATGCTCCCGAGATCCCGAAAGGCACGAAGTATCGCTACGAGTACCTCGCCATCTGGAGCGAGGTCCGGGATCGTGCCGACACTTCGTTCGTGGAGGATATCTTCGAGAAAATGGGACTCCGCGGCAAGACAGCCTACGAGGTGCGCCCGACCCGGGGCAAGGTCCTCGACACGCGTTTTGTGCTTCGTCTGCAGGCCGCGGACCACGGCTTCGCGGCGATGTTGACACAGGCCGACCTGCCCATGCGCCTGCCTGTCTTCATCACAGGCCTGAACCCCCGCTGGCCCGCCGGGGTCTGGTACAAGGGAAAACACCAGTTCCTCGTGCCGACGTGGAAGATGGACAAAATGCACAACCGCTTCGCCAAGCCCGAGAAGGTCGTCCACAGAGACTGGATACAGCGCTTCGGCGTGGTCGAAGGACGCGGTATGCTCCAGCTCGACACAGCCTTCAAGGACAAGCAGGTCTTCGTCGGAAACCTCCTCGTGTGCGACCAGCCGGACGTGTTTCTGGAACTGGAGGACACGCGCAAAGGGCGCATCAGAATCGCGGCCAACAACCCGAGGGACACGCCCGTGACAATCACCATCAGACCGGCCCCCGGCTTCAACCTGCTCGGAAAGTTCGCCAGGACCGTCTCCCTGCCCCCCGGCGGACTCGTAAAGATCGGCATTGAGCCGCAATGAGAAGGAGAAGGATGATCGAGTACACACAAAGCAGGTTCTCCGCGCTTTCGACATCGGGGCGAAGGACCACCGCGACCAAGGTCAGCGTTGGCCTCCTGTTGTGCTTGTGCGTTCTCCAGGCAACATCGGCGGAAGTCTTCAGGTTGGACAAGGACGGTGTGTTCCGGTGCGGTGCCTTTGCCGTCAGTGTCGGGGATGGTGGGGACATTGCAGTCGTCTCCGGGGACGTGTCGCTGGCGAAATGGAATGTGCTGCTCGATCTGAAGGGGGGGAAGCTGTCAAGTTCGGCCGCGAAGGACCTGATCGACGGCAAACGCGTTGTCGATATGAAGAATGGCCTGGTGGAAATCACGGGCAAGCTGAAGGCGGTCGAAGGGGAGATGTTCAACTTCTCCGAGCGGTTGCGGATCGTCGCGGGCGGGGTCCGGGTCAAGGTGGCAGTGACCACGCCGGGCGGCAAGACGAAAATGGACGCCAT
>JAGLDW010000181.1 GCA_023145395.1 Lentisphaeria bacterium
GGGTCATTCCGCGCAAGCAGTTTGGTCGAAGCCAGTTTGTGGCCGAAGGAAATGCGTGGCGTATGCCTTCTCAATGACTCCGTTGCCACTCTTGGAGAAGCGCAACGGAACCTTCTTGCCCTTGCCCCACGACTGATAATTGGTCAGGCTCTCACGCAGTTGCCCCCTGCGGGAGTTCCTAGTCACCGTCTTCATGATGAAGTTGATCTTCCCTAGATTGACCGTGAGGATCTTTTCGAGAAATGGGACCTTCCTCCCCCGCCAGGCTGTATGGCCTTTCTGGTCCAGGTAGCCAAGCTTTATGAACACATCGACGAACGCAATGTACCCCTTCTCCCGGAGCAACTCGCCGGTGATGGCATTCACTTTCTTCTCTAAGTCCTGGCGATTCATGTGTGCATGCAATTCTCTTTGGGAAAACGCCAGCGTGTGTACCGTCCGAGCCATGAGGATCGGCACAGCCATGGCGTTGGCGGCGAGTTCCGCTAGGACGTAAGGGCGACTCGGCGCACTTGGTCGAGATCCATCTGGCCCTTCAGGACTTTTGCGATGCCATCCTGCATCAGCGAGCGCATGCCCTGCGCAACCGCCAGATTGCGCACATCCTTCAGGTGGGGCGCCGTCGCGATCAGTTCCTTCATTTCGGGGCTGCTGGTCAGCACTTCATGGATTCCCGTCCGCCCCTTGTAGCCAATGTCCTCGCAGGCATCGCATCCGCTTGGGCGGTACAGGGTGACCGTGTCCAAATCCACGCCCAGCTCGTCAAACTGATCTTTGCCGTACAACGCCACCAAGTGGTCTTTCTCCTCGGCGCCAGGCTGATAGGCCTCCTTGCACTCCTCGCACAGCGTGCGCACCAGCCGCTGGGCGACCACGCCGATCAGCGCGTCCGCAAAGTTCATCGGATCCATATCCATATCCAAAAGACGGGTGACCGTCTCGGCTGCGGAGTTGGTGTGCAGGGTCGAGAACACCAAATGACCAGTGAGAGACGCCTCGATGCCCGCATGCGCTGTCTCCTTGTCGCGCATCTCGCCAATCAGGATCACGTCCGGGTCCGAACGCAGGAACGAGCGCAATGCACGAGAGAAATCCAGCCCGATCTGGTGATGAATCTGCACCTGCTGCAACCGGGGTTGCGTGATCTCCACAGGATCCTCCGCCGTGAGAATCTTTCGGTCGGGCGTGTTGATGAGCTTGATCAGAGCGTGCAGCGTCGTGGTCTTGCCCGACCCCGTCGGCCCCACGACTAGGACGATTCCGTGAGGATGCTCGATCATCTTCAGGATCTCTGCCTCGTTTCGCTTGACGAGATTGAGTTTTTCGAAAGGCAGTGGATCGCCCGCCGCGAGGATGCGCATGATCGCACCCTCTCCGCACACGGTGGGCAGAGTGGCCACACGCAATTCGAGCGGCTTGCCCTGCATTTTACAGGCAATCTTTCCATCCTGGGGAAGACGCCGCTCCGCAATGTCGATTTTCGACATAATCTTCACTCGGGCAATGACATAGCGCATATAGTGCGGCGGCATGCTGAGAATGTCCTTGCACACACCGTCGATGCGATACCGAACAACGCCGTTCTCGCCCCGCAGTCCAGGCTCCAGGTGAATGTCCGAGGCCTTCATGACCACGGCGTCCGCGATGACTTTGTTCACCAGCCGCACAACCGTCGCCGCATTCTCGTCGATCAGCTCCCCCTCGGCGCCCTCGGTCCGCACTGTGCCTCCCTCGCCATCCTCGCGTTCCGAATCCAGCTGGCTCACCAGTTCACCCAGGCGCACATCGTCGGACACCGCCCCGTCCAGCAACAAGTCCTGCGCAGGCTCAATGCCCAGATACCGCAGAATATCCTCGCGCACTCCCACCACAAACTCATAGCCGTCCGCGCTCAGAATGCGCTGGATGTCCATGATGCGAAGCTTGTCGTTCGGATTGTCGATCATGATCACGGGACGCGTGTAGTCGCCACCAATCGGCACCCAGCAGCTCGCCGTCAAGAACTCGAAGTTCAAAGCCTCCATCAGCTCTGGCGGTAGAATGACCTCCGGGTCATATCCCATGTACGGAACCTGGAAGTATTGCTCCAACGACTTGCCCAGCTGTTCGTCCGACACATCGAAACTCTCGCGCAGCACATAGGCAATGCTCAATTCCGAATCCATTGCCTTTTTCTCGGCCTCCTCCAAAGTCTGCTTGGAGATCACCTCCTCGACGATCAGGTATTCGAACGGCCCTGCGGTATGCGAACGGTCGTCCTTCAGTTTCTTGGCGAGAGCAGCGGCCAACTGCGCTGTAAGCTCGATGTCGAATTCGTCAAAGTCCCGGGACCCAGTCCGGTTGATCAACTGCAGCACGCCGAGCACTGTGTCGTCGGACATGATCGGGACGGCCAGCACCGAGCGGGTTAGAAAGCCGGACACCTGATCAAACTGGTAGTCGAAATTGAGGCGCGAGTGGATCGCCTTCACTTGCGCAACATCGTACACGTCGTGGATCAGGACCGGCATATGGCTCATGGCCACGAAACCAGAGATGGAACTCGGGCCGATATCCACCCGGATCACCTCCGGCGAGTTTCCACTTTTACAGCGCGAATAGATCTTGCGCCCATCCTCCGTCTTCTCGTACACGGTGTACCGCTCGACAGCCAGGATCCCGAGAATTGCGGATTCGAGAAGCTGCACGTTCTCCTCAAGATCGCCCGGACCGGAAATTTTGTCACACAGCGCGCCCAGGCGTGCCTGTCGCAGCAGAAACAAATGGTCTTGATGCTTTGACGTATCGTCTGTCTGATTGATATCCATTGTCTTGTCTCTCCGCTGTGTCGTTCAGGCAATCAAGCACGAGCCGTTTCCCCGCAATCAGGAGGACGCTAGAACACGGTACTGGATCCCACTACAAAATCAATGTAATATGAGGGGTCCACCATGCAAACGAGGGCGCTGGACAGCGCTGTTCGCACCAAAAGCACGGAAGCATTCCGGGACAGACCCATCATCATCCGCAAACCTGGGGCACACCATGCAAACCATCCCGATTCATCCCGGCATCAATGTCTCCGAGCTCTGCTACGGCGTGATGCCGTGGGGCTCCCGGGTCCATGGAGCGGAGGCCGATGCGCTCCTGAACTCCTTCCGCGATGTCGGCGGCAATGTTGTGGACACCGCGCATTGCTACGCCTTCTGGACATCGGCCGGCGCCGGCGCCAGCGAGCTTGCCCTCGGTGACTACCTCGAGCGCAATGGGGGAAGGGACGAACTGATCATCGCCACCAAGGGGGCACACCCCGCAGCGCCACGTTACCGCACGAACGACCGCTACATGACGCGTGAACGCATCAAGGCCGATCTCGAGGA
>JAGLDW010001810.1 GCA_023145395.1 Lentisphaeria bacterium
CTTTGCGACGAACGCGGTATCCAACCCAGCCAGTTCTACCGCTGGCAGAAGCAGCTCTTTGAGAAAGGTGCGTCGGCATTCGAGACCAGTAGGGATGCGACGACGCCACTCAGGCGACAGATCGGCAAGTTGGAGGCTAAACTCTCCAACAGGAACGAGGTGATCGCCGAGTTGCTTGAGGAGCAGATAAAGTCAAAAAAAGAATATGGGGATGTCTGACGGGTAGCTGGGTGGCACAGGAGATCCGGGACGCAGTGGTCGGGTTTGTGCGTTACTGGACCGGCCAAGCCAAGCTGCTGCTGGGTCGCTTGTTGGCCTGGGTGGGCATCCCCGCGAGCAAGTTCTATGATTGGGAAAGGCGATTAGGGCAAGCCAACAAACACAACGCGCAGATACCGCGTCGGCACTGGTTGAGGCGCTGGGAGAGGGAAGCGATCTTGGAGTACCAGGAGAAACACCCCGAGGAGGGATATCGACGTCTGACCTACATGATGTTGGACGCAGATGTAGCGGCTACGAGTCCGAGCAGTGTGTACAGAATACTAAAGAATGCGGGAAGACTGAAGACCGGAGCAGCGCCAAGTGAGCGGAAAGGGCGGGGATTCGTCCAGCCTAGCGCCTCTCATGAGCATTGGCACATCGACGTGTCCTATCTGAACATCAGCGGGACCTTTTACTACTTGTGCTCGATTCTGGACGGCTACAGTCGGTACATTGTTCACTGGGAAATTCGAGAATCGATGAAAGAGGTGGATGTAGAGACGGTCCTGCAACGAGCCCGGGAGCGGTTCCCTGAGGCCGCGCCGCGGATCATATCGGACAACGGTCCGCAGTTCATGGCGCGCGACTTTAAGGTGTTCATCCGGCAGTGCGGCATGACCCACGTGAGGACGTCGCCGTACTACCCGCAGAGCAACGGCAAGATCGAGCGCTGGCACGGGACCCTCAAGCGGGAGTGTATCCGGCCCAAGACACCGTTGAACCTGCATGACGCCCGGCGCGTTGTGGGCCAGTATGTACGACACTACAATGAAGAGCGTCTGCACGCGGGGATCGGGTACGTGACACCGCAAGACCGGCTGCAGGGTCAAGATCAGGCAGTGTGGGAAGAACGCCGTCGCAAGCTAGAGATGGCCAGGATGGCTCGCCGAGAGGGACGCAAGTCAGACAGACGAATGGGTGGTCCGCAGGTACAGAGCAAGACTGCTCTGGGAGTGGCTTAGCCGCATGTCGAGAAATTCCA
>JAGLDW010001811.1 GCA_023145395.1 Lentisphaeria bacterium
CGTTGCGCACCATCGACTGGTATCGGGCCGTGGTGTCAATGCGGTAGCGCCGGATCAACTCCCCGGGCGTGTCCGGAGAAAGCAGGTCGACTTGGGAGGGATCCCCCTTCACGCCGAGGATCTCGAGTTCACGTGCGGACAGGCTCTGGGCATACTTCCGGAGCCCCTTCCGGCAATAGTTGCAGTAGCAGCTGTTGGTGGCGCTGCTGTTGTCAGGGAAGACGCCGTCGTAGCCCACCTCCGCAATGAGCTCGGTCAGCCGGACCTGGAACTTCCGCCACTCGGGGTGTTCGGGACAGACACGGTACCGGTGCAGGGGGGCATAATACGCCGGAGCGTAGCCGCCGCACGCCCCGGGCACCAGTTTGCCTTCCTTGTCCACCATAAGCCATTTGAAAGGGTCCTCTGCAGGTCTGGGGCCAAGCCACTTCTCGTAGTCTCCCCAGTGATCGTAGAAGTGCCAGAATCCCTGACGTTTCTCGTGGTCCCCGGCAATGGTGTGATACGAGCTGTACGGCATGAGCAAGGGAACGCCGATGTCATGCCACTTCCTCGTGTATTGCTTCAGCATCTCGATTCGCTTCTCAAGTTCCTGCGGCGTCAGCAGGCGAATCGCGTCCCAGTCCAACGTGTGTTTCGGGCCGCCTGTGTACTGGTTCTCGCCCGAAATCAGCGGGACCGGTCCCCAGTTGTGCAGGATGGGCACCGACTTGCCGACATGCATCAGGTCCGGCGGATCCTCCCGGAATGCCAGGATCTTCTCATCGTCGTCCAGGTACTGCCTGGAGTAGCTGATCACGTAGGTCATGGGCGTACGCATCCGCGGCCCCGGTTCGGCTTCCGCAGCCATGGCCGCTACGATCGGAATCAGTCCCAGCCCTGCGACACCACAGATTGCTCTCACAAACATGATCCATTCTCCTTGCTGGGGCTCCCGGACGTTGCGCGTGACACGACGCAGCTCGAACCGAGTCCTCGTAGACGGGACCCGCACTTCCTTGCTCCTGACCGTGACGCACCATTGGGCGAGCCCGCCCTCGATTGGTGCTCTGAGGCTCGGAGGGCCGTTTTGTTCTTGAAGACACAGGGCAGAACGACCGTACCTGTACATCTAGCTTGTCAGCGGATCGGTGTAAAACCGAAGCCCATGTTTTAACGCGGCAAAAACATGTCGGTAACGCGCGTAGCGAGAGCTGGCACATTGACATAATCGAGGATTGCTATTATTGTCATTCTAAACCGTCCCCGCTGGCAGGCAGCGTCGCATTCCGCATGCCGCCCGTCCGGTCACGGATGCAGCCGTTCCCGATTACGGGTCAATTGCCATTTGCGGCGATAGGGAAGCGGATCTCTCATCTTGTTGCCAGGGAAGGGCTCGCACATGAAGCCGGTACTTGCATGGATTCTGCTCTGTTGCGCGCTTGCGTCGGGCGCAACGCACGACATGAGGGACTGGGGACTGACGCCTGACAGCGATAGTGCGGCAGCAATCAACGCAAAGTTACGATCCCTGCGGACGACCGAGACGCACACGATCATCGTGGACGAGACGTATGCCATCGGTTCCTCGGTCGACTTCTTGGATCTTGACAATCTGACCATTA
>JAGLDW010001812.1 GCA_023145395.1 Lentisphaeria bacterium
ACGGTCTGGCGACCGTAGCTACGACCAAAGGCAAGAACATCGGACATGATTTGACGCAGCGATTTAGCCTAGAAACTCACCAGTTCCCTCGAAAACGCTGGGCATGTCAGGTTCTCTGGACTCGGACCGGATCGGTCACGTAGTGGTAATAATACATGTGGCGAGTTCCGAACGCGTTGTGCCAATAGACGGGACGCCGCGTTTCGGACCTGGGCCTGCTGCCAATCTCGGTGGAGGACTACTTGAGGCTCCAAGACCAGGGTGTCTGCTCTTGGGCATTACCGGAAACTGAATTCCTCGTGGTGCATGTTTCCCTGCGAGACGCCGAGTTTCACCAGTTGACGCCGAAGCGACTCGACCATGGCGACCGGTCCGCACAGATAGATGTCCTTGCCGATCGGCGATCCGCTGATCTCGGTGATCTTCTCTGCCGTAAGATGCCCGTCGCGGCTGGAAAAGGAAACGTGTAATCGAAACCAATCAAACGCCTTGTCGACTGCCTGCAATTCCTCCAGATAGAGTGCGTCTTCCGCCACCCGAACGCTGTAGAAGAAGTCGACGTCGCAGGCCGCTTCGCCATCCATGCTCCGCAGCCAACTGAGAAACGGAGTCACCCCGATGCCGCCGGCGATCCAAATCTGCTTGTCGCCGCCGGTTGTATGGTCGAAGCGGCCGTAACTGCCGTCGACGACCGCCTGAGTCCCTTCGGCAAGATTGTCGTAAAGATGCTGCGTGAAGTCGCCGCTGGCTCGAATCGCCAGCCGTAACGACTCCTCGCCGGGGGCGCTGCTGATGGTGAACGGGTGCGGTTCGCCCAGGACTCGGTCTCCCTTGAAACCAACGAACAGGAACTGGCCGGCCTTGTGCTCAAGCTTCCCGTTCTCGGGCTTCAAAGTCAGTTCAACCGCAGTACCGTTGAGCTTCGCCACTCGCTGGACGACATAGCGGTATTTCTTCCCAATGATCGGAAGCAGTAGTAATTTGTAGACTCATCTGCTCGACTTCTACAAGGAGATCAACGACGCCCTGCTGAACGGTTTCACAAAGTCAGAAAAAACAACACTCTTCGAGATGCTCGCGCGGGTTGCCGAAAACGGTCACGAGGTTGAGATTTGACTGGTGTTACCGAACGAGCCCAGGCAAGCAAATCGAGTT
>JAGLDW010001813.1 GCA_023145395.1 Lentisphaeria bacterium
ACACGCCCGTGGTCAGCGGCATGCTCGATTCGGCGGCGGAACTCATTGGAGTCGGAGCGACCGATACTTCAGTCGCCGTGATACGCCTCGGTACCGCTGGCGGCGTTATGGCATTGACCTCCGGCCCCGAGTGGCGCAAAGGGTGCATGCTGTATCCTCATCCTGCCCGGCCGCTCTGGTACTACCAGGCCGGCACGAACGCCGCGACTACCTCCCTTCAGTGGGTGCTGCGCCTTCTCGGCATGGACGGAGCGGACGCCGGATACGATGATGTGGACAACCTAGTGAGCCAGGTTCCCGCAGGAGCAGATGGGCTGCTGTTTCATCCGTACCTGTTGGGCGAGCGTGCGCCGTACTGGACCAGCCGCATCAGAGGCGGCTTCAGCGGTGTGACAATCAAACACGGTCGGCCCGAGTTCCTTCGCGCTGTCCAGGAAGGAGTGGCATTCTCGCTTCGGGACTGCGCGGAGCTGCTCAATTGGGATGCGGTATCAGATATCCGTTTGTGCGGTGGTGGTGCCAAGAGCCGTGCGTGGTGTCAGATTATCGCGGACGTTCTTGGCCTTCCCGTTGACCAGATGTACGTGCAGGATGCTTCGGCGCTTGGAGCAGCAATGGTTGCAGTTGCAGGCTGTGGGGAAGCGGACCTCAGTCAACTCGCGCAGGCCAGCGTGAAGACATCACTCCGTATCGAACCGGACCCGACAAACCACGATATCTACAACACCGGTTTCCAGAAGTACGGGAAGATTGCACGGCAGTATCTGAGGACGTTCGACGAGGCGTAGGACCACTTCCGTGAGTTGAAGGCTCCGGCTTCTGATGACGTCCAGCCGCACCGCGCTCTGCTGTGTCGAACGTGCGTGACGATGTGGGGAGTGGAGTCCGAAACAGTGCAAAGCGCGTGTTTCGGACTGAGGAACTCGACTAACGAAGCGGGGAGCGGATACCTGGTTGAGAAAGATGGAGCGGGCGACGGGATTCGAACCCGCGACAGCCTGCTTGGGAAGCAGGAACTCTACCACTGAGTTACACCCGCTCGCAG
>JAGLDW010001814.1 GCA_023145395.1 Lentisphaeria bacterium
GACTTCGTCACCCGTCAAATCATTCTTCTGAAATCTGCCGTCGAAGATCTGCTGTAGTCCGGAACTGGACGCCCGCATCCGGCACAGCAGTTGCTGCGGTCCGTCCGCCGCCGTTCCGAGATAGAATTCCGACCAGACGACATCCGTCGAGGAGAGCGTGTTCTCGAAGCGATAGTAGTAGACGGTGGCAGTGTCGCCCGCATCGATGGGGATCATCTCCGTTCCCACGGCGGCAATCCCCAGGCGTTCCTGCACGACACCGATGGTGGCAGTCGCCCGGCCATTGAAGGAACGGTCTCGCAGGACGCCAAAGGCGGGCGCGCTGTTGCCAGAGAGATTGCCGCCACAGGCACTGTTGTCCACAGCTCGCACCGTGTACCAAAAGGTCTTGCTGTAGTCTTCCGGAGCACTTGGCACGCCGGGCTCCGCAGCCACGTGAATCAGGTTTCCTCCAGCGCCGTCGCTCACAAACACCCTCGTTCCGTCGTCGATGAACTCCACAGTCTCGGAGGCGTCGGCCTCCAAAACGCCAATGCGGTTGATGGCGGGATTTCCCTGCGAGAGTTGCATCTGCTCGACGCTGTCCCAGCGGTACACGAAATAGCGCGTGATCGACTCGCCCTCCTTTGGGATCGGCGCATGCCAGCGCACCTTCAGAACGTGCTTTTCTGCTTCGCCCGCAAACGAGAAATCGTTCTCGACCCGGACAACCTTGGGCGAGGCAGGGGGAATTCGGTCGCAAATGGTCACAAGCGTGCCTAGGGAATAGTTGCCGTCGCGCCCCAGAATGTCTCGCCCGACAACGTAGTAGTAGAATTGATCTCCATTCTGAAATGGTGTTCCCCCCGTCCGGAAACGCTGGTTGTTGTCGATGACAAACACCGTCTTGCGATCAGCCGTGTCCCCAGCCTGGTCCTGGGTTAGGGGACTTCCCACCAGAATGGGAAGAGAGTTGACACGAGCAATGCCCTCGTCGCCAGCCGCGACGGCGCTGGCCAGCGCGCCATGCTCTGGCGGATCGAGAATCCATTGATGCGTGGCCGCCAAACCGGGAGTCACACGATAGACGTTGAATCCGAATTGCAGC
>JAGLDW010001815.1 GCA_023145395.1 Lentisphaeria bacterium
GGAATAGCCTTTCTGTACATCGCCGAAACGCGCGCGGCGCTGGGAACGGGGCTGGGATCGTTCATCAACAAGCACATGCTGTTCAGCAGGGACAGAGCGTTTGCCGGGATAATCGCCATGGCCGTCCTCGGGCTCCTTCTATACATCGCCGTGGACGTAATCGAACGAGTCCTTTGTCGCTGGAAGTACGTAAAGAGGCGGCCCCTCTAATGACATCAGCAATCGCCGCGAGGACGAAAGAACATGAAGATTAGTAGAATCTACATCGTCGCGAACACGAGCAAGGATGGATCACTGCGCACCCTTGCAGTGCTCAAGGCATGGGCACAATTGAAGCGGATCGAGACGGTACTCATCGATCGCGACCGTTCGAGCTTTTCCGAGGCAGAGGGAGCGCTGGTTGTCGCCCTCGGAGGAGATGGTACGGTCCTTCGCGCCGCCTCGATCTTCGCTGACTCGGCGATTCCCATTTTGGGAGCGAATTTGGGAAGCCTCGGCTTCCTCACGCAGGTGAAGGCCCCATCTCTCACTGCCGCGTTGGAGGGCGTGTTGCGAGACTCGTTTAGCATCGAGGAAAGGATGCGCTTGTCTTATTCGTCTCCTGCCGGTGGCGGGACCGTGTTGAACGATGTTGTCATCACCGGAACGTCGGCGCTTCGGTTCTGCGAACTGGAGCTTCTGTGGAGCGATGGCGTGGTGGCGAGCTACCCCGGCGACGGATTGATCCTGTCCACGGCGACCGGATCGACCGCGTACAGCCTCTCCTCGGGAGGGCCGGTGATCGTCCCACCAGCGGCGTGCATCATGGCAAGTCCGCTGGCCGTGCACAAGCTGGGCATCCTCCCGGTTATCTTCCCCGCGGAGGAAGTCCTCCTCGTGCATACACACACGCAGGTTAGCATCTATGCCGACGGCGATCTGGCCTTCAACCTCCCTCCGGATGCAAAGATCACGATTAAGCGCGCTTCAACCCCGACACGACTGGTGCGCATGGCGGATGCCCCGTCATTCTTCCGTGTGTTGCGGGAGAAGCTCAACTGGGGCGATGAAGCAAAACGCGAAGGCAAGTCAGGTAAGTTTTCTAAA
>JAGLDW010001816.1 GCA_023145395.1 Lentisphaeria bacterium
TGGCCTAACCGTCATGATGCGGCTGGTGTTCCTACTTGCGGCCGAAGAGCGAGGACTCCTCTTGTCGGGCGAACCCAGATACGACGCCTTCTATGCGCTCTCCACTTTGCGTGTCCGACTCCGGGCCCAGACGGACGAACTCCTCGAACGCCGACATTCCGCCTGGTCGCGGTTGCTGGCCCTTTTTCGTGCAGTGTACGGGGGGATCGACCACCCGACTCTCCATTTGCCTGCGATGGGGGGATCCCTCTTCGATCCGGACCGGTTCCCCTTCCTCGAGGGGCGTTCCAAGGGCACTTCTTGGAGAGAAGGTGCAGCTGAACCCTTGCCCATAGATGACCGCACCGTACTCCTGCTACTGGATGCGATTCAGCTCTTCCAAGGCCGAACCCTGTCCTACAGGGGACTTGATGTCGAACAGATCGGGCACGTTTATGAGGGACTCCTGGAGCGGACGGTGGTCCGTGTGGGTGACGTGACCCTCGAATTGCGGGCCGGTAAGCAGGCCAAGGATCCGCGGATCACACTTGGAGAGCTCGAATCGGCAAGTCTCGATGGGGTAGATGCGGTTTTGGATATTCTTGCGAAACGGTCCCGGCGCTCGGCGGCGAGCTTGCGGAAAGACCTGGGACGGGAAGTCGATGAGCGAGTGGCGGCGCGGCTGTTGGCCGTATGCCAAGGTGACGAAGGGGTGCGAGATCGCATTCTGCCCTACGCGACCCTGCTTCGCACGGACCCGTGGGGATATCCGCTCGTACACCCCAAAGGAGCCTTCGTCGTGGTCTTCGGTGCGGATCGACGGACCACGGGCACCCACTACACCCCGAAACTCTTGACTGAGCGCATCGTCGAGGAGACCTTGACGCCCCTCGTCTATGAGGGCCCGGCAGAGGGCGAATCGCAGGAAGATTGGCAACTCTGTGATTCCAAGGACATTCTCGACCTCGCTGTCTGCGATCCGGCCATGGGTTCAGGCGCCTTTTTGGTGCAGGCCTGCCGTTGGCTGTCCTCCCGTTTGCTCGAAACGTGGGAAATAGAAGAGAGGGAAGACGGAATAGCAATCGGGCTCAATGGAATGCCGTCGAGAATAGACTCGGGCGCTGAGGCGATCCCGGCCGATCCTGAAGAGCGAGGCATTCACGCGAGACGCCTCGTTGCCGAAAGGTGTCTATACGGTGTGGACGTCAATCCCATGGCTGTGGAGCTGGCGAAGCTCTCCATCTGGCTCGTTACGATGGCCAAGGGAAGGCCTTTCGGCTTCCTAGACCACAACCTGCGGGCTGGGGATAGTCTCCTCGGTCTCCGGGACCTTGATCAGCTCGCTTGTTTGACGATGGCACCAGGAAAGGGGACACCCCCGCGTCTTTTCGCCCCGGGGATTCGAAAGATCGTTGATGAGGCCCAACGTCTTAGGGCA
>JAGLDW010001817.1 GCA_023145395.1 Lentisphaeria bacterium
CGAAGGGAGGGCGAAGCTCCCGCTGAGCCGTGCCCTGCGCAAAGCCAAAAACAGTTCTAACCACAAATAGACACGAATCGCAAGACCCGGTGGCAACCTTCGAATCCCACGTTTTTGCATGCCAATCCTACCAGCCGCCGCGAACCACGCATACGCAAAACAAGTAGGTGTGTACTGTTGCGTGCAACATATGGCGCTGCGAAAAAAGACCTACGGAACTGACATGCGCCCGACTGCCGCCGCGCCTGTTGCACCTCGCCCTGGACACGGGTATTGTCAAACAGAGGCTCTCAACCGCACCTTTTCCGATGGGACGCGCCATGACCGACCACTTGCCAGCCAACGACCCTCGATTCGAATCCATCCTGCTCTCCGCAGAGCAGATTGCAGCCCGCATCCGAGAGATCGCCGCCACGATTGCCGCCGACTACGCGGACACACGCTCTCTGCACCTGCTCGGAGTGCTGAAAGGCGCCTGCATTTTCCTCGCCGATCTAGGGCGCGAGATTCGCAGGGCGGACGGACCAAGCATCCAGTACGAATTCATCCGTGCAAGCACCTACGCAGGCGGCATCAAGGAAAAGCATGAGACCAGCAGGCCCGTGGCCATCGCCAGCATGCCCGAGTCGTTGCGGGGACAGGACGTGCTCATCGTGGAGGACATTCTCGACCAGGGCTTCACGCTGCACGAGATCCGGCGCACACTTCTGGACGAAATGGGAGCGCGCTCGGTGCGCATCTGCGTCCTTCTCAACAAGCAACTCGACACACCCACGCCGGAAGTGGCCGATCTGCGCGAACGCCTGGTTCCCGACTATGTCGGTTTCGACGTGCCCGATCGCTGGGTCGCAGGCTACGGCCTGGATATCGAGGAGGAGTTCCGCGACCTTCCCTACGTCGCCATCGTCCGCGAAGAGCAATTCCAGCACGTCTCTGTGTAGATTTTCCTCGGGCACATGAGGCTCTTGCATCATCTTGCCCAACTGCCTAACGGGCGGGGCGGGTCAGTCCTCTAATTTGACTTTA
>JAGLDW010001818.1 GCA_023145395.1 Lentisphaeria bacterium
CCGTATTCGTGGTGATCTCTGGCGAAGTCGATGCACGAAACCTTTACAGAGCAGCTCGAACAGACATCCTCTGCTGCATTTTCTCGGCGCTCACGCGCCTGTGGGCGCTCCGCAGCCGGAGGAAAAAACAGGTGAGTCAACCCCTTGCATGCACCGGCAAGCATCCAGTCTTCGTCTGTCTCGACGTGATCCTTGGAGATTTCGATGGCTGACATTTCTCGCCCCCGGGTGAGTTGATAGTCGTGTCTTTCGAGCGATCATCTCGCTGAAAGAGCCCCTGAACCGCCGTCACAGTATTTCGAATCGACCGCCGGGTCAATTGCAGAGCGCAAGTATTTCTTGAAAGTGACAGCAGTCACGCCCAGCAGTGCTCACGCAGAGTCCAACTGGGTAGCAACGCCCGCCGAGAATCTGGCGATGTCCTCCGGGGTCGTGTCCCACGAGGTCATCCAACGAACTTGATGGCGGCTCACGTCCCAGTCCCAGAAAAAGCACCATTCTCGAAGAGGATCGATGGCTTCCTGGGGGAGAGTCGGGAAGAGGCTGTTCACGTCGGGCTCTTCACCAAGTTCCAGACCCGGGATGGAAGCTGTCATCCGGTGCAATTCTGTCGCCATCTCGTTCGCGTGCGATGCCAGAGAGATCCAGAGATCGTCTTGCAGGATTGCGATGAACTGTGCGGCGAGGAATCGCATCTTCGACGGGAGTTGAGTGATCTGCTTGCGTACGTACTTTGACCCCACGCCGGCCTCGGAGTTGAGGAAGACCACCGCTTCAGCCCTCAGGAGCCCGTTCTTCGACCCACCGAAACTCACCGCATCGACCCCGGCATCGATGGTGAACGCCCTGAGCGTCTCGCGAGTGCCGCCCAATGCGGCGGTCGCGTTGGCGATTCTCGCTCCGTCGAGATGTACCAGCATTCCCATGCTGTGTGCCTGATCGCACAGGGCGCCGATTTCGTCAGGGGAGTAGAGCGTGCCCAGCTCGGTGGCCTGGGTGATCGAGAC
>JAGLDW010001819.1 GCA_023145395.1 Lentisphaeria bacterium
CGAAAGCAACTCACGGTAGCTCTCGACTACGCTGGCAACCGACATCATGTATACGTTGTTCCCGACTTTGCGGAGCATCTGGGGGTCGACGGGGCCAAATTCAGACGTCTTCGACATGTAGATGCGCGTCGCGCCCATGCATATGAGAGTGGCGGCCGACTTCGCTTTGTGGGGCACCAACACCTCGTACTCCCCATCAGGAGAATAGGATCTGAGCGTTCTGATCACTCTCTCAGCAGCCAAAATGTCTCCGCCAGCTGATGATAGCACGACAAGCAACCGCCCATCTGTCTTCACATGGTCCAGCACATCACTGATGATGGAGACATCTCCGTCGTCGATAATCACCCCAGAGGATGTGAAGTAGACAACCACCGTCCTCTCCATGAGCTTGCCCAAGCGTTTCAGAAGGTCAACGCGCGTGATAGGTGCTTGGGTGCTTTCCGAGAGGATTCTTGAGCGCGTCGTCTGCTTGGCCGCCATCGCTTCATGCCTCCGCGCGGATACCGTTCAGTCCAATCGGATAGAAGAGGTGCTTCGCCCGTCGAAGTGGGGTTTCGGCTACGGCTGCCGATTCACCTCCACCAAAGATGGCTATCCTGCAGATAGCCCATTGGCAAGGTGAACAGCCCCGCGAATGCGGCGCACCCCTTCTCCCGTGCGCAGTATAGCATACTCCGCACTTCTGTGTGAAGTATACAGAGCGAAACTGAAGTGGTTCCACTCGCTGTTTGCTCGCGCGTCTGCCTCCGGTCACGTTGGCAGGCTGCAATTCCGATGCCGCGACCTCGATAGCTGCAGTGTCTCGCGCCACCCCCGCCCCTGTCACGTTGTCAGTCTGTCGCCCTGTCAGTCTGCGAGGCCATCTGTAAGTACTCTTCCATTAGACTCTCTATTAAGTGTACTTAACACTCTCTTTGAGAGAGGTCAGAGCGACAGACTGACAGACTGACAGCCGGACACACCGGGGGCTGGCGTGTCAGGCGTGTCAGGTAGCCGCCACTCCTTCTCTCGCGTCTGCTTGCCCAAGTCAGTGGCCTCCAGCTCCATCGCGGTTTTGACGAGGTAGACCGTCCTCTCGTTACACCCCAACGCCTCGACGCATTCCGCGACGAGCTCACTCGCCGCCACCGGGCCGTCCGCGAGGCGCTCGCGCAAGTGATCCTGCACGCGCTCTTGCAGCGTCGGCGGGGTCGGCGGCGCCTCGTCGGCGAGCCGCATCGTCGCGTAGGTGCTGATGCTGCGGGCGAGCTCGAGCTCGACGTACATGTTCGCCGCGCGGTGGGTGAGCGCCTGGAACGTCTTCAAGGGCACGCCGAACTGCTTGCGCGACTTGAGGTACTCGGTCGTCTGGTCCAGCGCCTGCTCCATGGCGCCGACGGCCTCGGCGCACA
>JAGLDW010000182.1 GCA_023145395.1 Lentisphaeria bacterium
CCCTTTTGCCCCCTGACTTCGTTGCCTCGCGCGGGACACACCTCAAGGTGTGCCCACTTGCTCGCGCCTCATCAGGAACCAAAATGAACAGCAGCAAAATGTGAAGTTATATCCGTGCCGACCCTTAAGAGGACGGTAGACCCTAGTGTTTGGAGGGGTGAATGCAAGACAGACACAGGCTCCCGAACGCCGAAATGACTAGCATCCGTTTGACCAAAAGGTGCCGTGGCCCTATCGTCCAACGTGTGGTTGACGAGTCTGGTCTTCCTTACTCCCAAGACGGAGCAGCTGGATGTGGGAGAGTCTGAAAAACTACTTTGAATCGGGCTTCACGCTGCACGAGAAGGCGTTGTCCAGCATCGTTCTCCTGCTCGTCCTGGCGGTGCTCCACTATATTGGGATGCGCTTGGTGCGCGCCCACACCGAGGAACCCCGTTCCCGGTATCTCTGGCGCAAGGTCATCTCGTACGTGGTCGCGTTGACCGGTTTCACGATTCTCGGTCTGGTCTGGATCGACGCGCTTAGCACCTTCGCCACATTTCTGGGGCTCGTCTCCGCAGGTATAGCCGTATCGCTGAAGGACGTGTTCGCGGACTTGGCGGGTTTTCTGTTCATTCTCTGGCGCCGTCCATTCGAGGTCGGCGACCGGGTGGAGATCGGGGGGCACGCGGGAGATGTGATCGACGTGCGGCTGTTTGCCTTCTCTCTGATGGAGATCGGCAACTGGGTCGAGGCGGACCAAAGCACGGGGCGGGTGCTCCATATCCCCAATGGCTGGGTGCTAAACCATGCGTTGGCGAACTTCGGCAAGGGGTTCCACTACATCTGGGACGAGATCCGGGTCATGGTCACCTTCGAGAGCAACTGGGAGCGGACGCGAGACCTTTTGCAGGAAATCGCCGAAAGACATTCCGCCCATTTGAGTGACCAGGCGGCGCAACGCGTACGTGAGGCCTCGAAGAAATACATGATTTTCTACAAGAAATTGACCCCGATCGTCTATGTCTCCGTGGCCGAGTCCGGGGTGGTTCTGACCATGCGATTCCTCTGCGAGCCCCGTCAGCGTCGCGGCATGGAGCATGCGATCTGGCAGGATGTTCTTCTCGCGTTCCGCGAGTGCGACGATATCGACTTTGCCTACCCAACGCAGCGTTTCTTCGCCAACGACCGCGAGGGGAAGACCAAAAGCGAATGACCCTAGTGGCGCGGGATGGCTCGTCCCGCGAGCATGCCCTGCGGAAACCGCTGTCCCCTGGAGGG
>JAGLDW010001820.1 GCA_023145395.1 Lentisphaeria bacterium
CGGTGGTCGTGAGGAACGAAAAGCTCTCACCGGTCTCGGGGTCGCAGTAATCCACCTGGAACATCATCCCATATGCTCCTTCGAGGCCGATCAGATAGTGGGCAGTCACACCGGAGTTCACTGGGTCATTTGGATCGAATGGCAGCTGTCCAAAGCGGGTCGGACGCATGTTCTCTTTCATCCTCGTGATCATCACCACGCCCTTGTCGCGCTTCATGCGGCTCCAGAAGCCCTTGTCGTGGTACGCCCGATCCAGAACCCAGATGGTGGGAACATGCTGGTCGGATATCTGCAGCTTGCGCCTGAACGACGGCAACTCATGCCGCCGGTGCCCGTTCCCGCACACGTGCGTCACAGCACGACTCAACCCGGTGCGCAGATCAAGGGCATAGACGTTTCCGACCGGCACGTTGCGACCCTTCGCGTCCTTGGCGGCATGAGAGGCATGTTCGATGAGATGTCCGTCCGCTGCCAGGACTTCCATGCCATTCAGTTCGGAGAACTCCTCCAGCCAGTCTATTCCGGCCGCTGCCATCTGCCGCCCCGCCACGGTGAACAGTCCGGCCTGTGCTTCTTGCAGCATCTGTAGGCGCCGGGGCGATCGCATTGCGTCCGACAGCGTGGAACGGGCAGTGTCATCGTCCGAGCTCTCATGAACGAACTGCAGCCAGTCCCTGCCACTCTCATGGTTGCTCAGAGCCCGACAGACGCCCAGGCGAACTAACTTCCGGTCCTCCAATCCCGGGCAACTGCGCGTGCTGCGTACGTAGTCGAACGCCAAGTTCAGTGTCGAATCGATCAGCTCTCCGATGCTTGTGTTGGCCACCTTCGTCATGGCAGTCCTCCGTGTTGTTGTTCCGGCCGCGTTTTGCTGCGGCGCACTATGAAACAATGACATGCGGAGGCACTTCTGTCAAGGCATGCAACATGTTGGCCCCCAAGCAGTTACAAATGGCGAACGTCGATATTCGCAACTCCTTGCAGCGCAACGTGTTGCGCGATAGCTTGCAGCA
>JAGLDW010001821.1 GCA_023145395.1 Lentisphaeria bacterium
ACACTGCCCTTCGGCGACCCTCCCGCACCATCGCGCGAGGGCTTGGAACGTGAACGGGAGCCCAAACGTCGTGCGCGAGGCCCGGTACCTTCGTCAGGTGGGATTGAATTCCCTATACGTCGTTGGCTCAAGTGAAGCAGAGACTGTCGATCGTGCTCGAATCTGGACGAACGCTTGTGGGGCGCGTGGTGGACGGCCGAGGTAACCCCGTGCCGAACGCCATTGTCGAGGGGTGGGGCCGGTACGGGGGCGAACGCGCCCAGGGCTTCATCTTCGGACCTGCGGCTGTGCCCGTGCGGTCTTGGACGCTCACCACTGAGTCTGGGGAATTCCTACTGTCTGGCCTCTCCGGGAAGGTCTGTTTGGTACATGCGCGGGCACGAGGCTTTCTGAGTAGCTCCTACCTTCGAGAGCCGGTGAGAGTGGCACTGACTGATGCGCCCCATCCCATCACGCTGAAACTCGAGGACTTGTACTCTCTGCGAGCCGTTGCGCGCGACGAAACGACGGACGAGCCGATCTCCACAGCCGCCTACACTCTGCAACTACGAAAGGGTTGGATGCCTGCTGGGGGGAGTGCTGCGTATGCGCCTCCGTTTGGGGGAGGCTGCCTCCACGGGAATGGGATCGGCGAGGTGCTCTGTTTCAATGGTTCGGATCGGACGTCGGTCTACCTGACGGCCTCTGCACCAGGCTACGAGGAGTCGATTGCTACCCTCGACCCCATCCCGGTGCGGTCCGCAGAAGGGCGTGCGTACTGCATGGCACTTCGCCGCTTGGCTGACCACTCTGGAGTCGCTTCCGTGAGCGCGCGTTGCACGGATTGGGAGCCGTTTTCTGGCCCCCTTCTATTGCATCTACTTGAGCCGACCGGTCGGAAGCACCTTATCCCGATCGTCTTTCAGGATGGCAGCGCTGGGAAGTTGAAGCTACCTGCAGGCGTGTATGACGCTTGGCTACAGGGCTTGCAGGGCAGCACAATCGCGTGGCGGAAACCGAATGGCCCTTACGCTCAACGACTCATTGTCAAAGCAGGTCAGGAGTCAGCCCTTGTGTTCCACCTTGAGGGGTGTCGTGTGACGGTTCAGCCCCGCGCCCAGGGCGGTCCCGTTGCCGCGTTTGGTATCCGGCTGCCAACTGTGGAACTCCTCACGTGGACCACGCCGGTGCCCTTTGAGCGTAGCGGAGCCGGCGTAGTCCTGTACGTGGATGTTGGAACGCTAGACATCCGCATCAAGAAGTTCGGATTCGAGACGGTGCAGGGGCACTTTGACATTGCCACCGCGCCTTCGGTGCTCGCCTGGCACCCTGAAATTCAGTTTCGAGAAGAACCAGCCCCCCACACCCAGAACTGACTGAGCCACTGTCGCAAGCGAAGCCGTGTACAGTGGCGCGTAGAGGATCTGTGAAGGTCATGCTCACCGCGAACCAGAGGATCTCAGTGCTGCTCATCGTCGCGGCCGCAGGTCTGGC
>JAGLDW010001822.1 GCA_023145395.1 Lentisphaeria bacterium
CCGCCCTTCATATACGTGGCGCGAATGTGTCGCAGAATATTTTGTGAAGCATCGGACAAACCGCCGGGGGCCCAGAGCAAGATATGGTCGAGATGGTTGTCCTGCTTGAGGAGGGCGAGAGGGAGAATGTGCGCGTGGCGGTGCCCGACGGAAGAAATGCCGAGCAATTCGCTCGCTGCGCCTGCATTGTCCGCTCCAGAGAGACGCCCGACATGGCTGGCGATGGTGCGATGGAGAAGTTCGGCCTGCGGCAAAGTACGTTCGGCGAGCGGCATGGGCGTACGGCTGCGGGCAGAGGCGGCAAGCGCAAGCAGTACGAAATGCACGGGCTTACAGGCAGGACGAGGCACGGGTTTGGGACGCGTGGTGCCGATTTCGTTTTCTGGCGAGAGCCAATAAAGTGCATTGCGTGAACCGGGTGGTTGGGTCCATCCCTGCTTTTGCAATGTTCCGGTTTCGCAGTGGAGGGCGGAGACAAGGTCGACGGGAATGGCCAAGCGTGAACGCTTAGAGCCAGACGTGCGAAGCGCCTCCTCGCGCCAAGCGACGTATTCAGTGGCGGTGATGGGCGCGATGAGAGGAATTTGTTTCCACCCCGGCGCGTTTGGCACAGCCCCGTTGCGTTCGCTGACACACCAGTCATCGGAGATTGGGATGTCGGGAATGAGTTCGGCTTCGCACCAAGACTCGGCACGACCGAGATAGCCGAGGCAGGTGGCGAGTGAGGCGAGGAGTATCTCCTCCTCAGGAGCGAGCACAACATCCCAACGGACAAGCAGAGGCGCATGATTTATGCCTAGAACGATACGGGCGTCAAGCACGAGAGTGGTACTGCTTTTGGTGGGCATGTAGTGGCGGGTGTGCGCACCGGTGGCAGGCGGCAAGCGGTAGGCCGGCAGGACTGAGGCGAGTTTTTCGACGAGCGTCTTCGCTGCGTCCGGCATTAGGCCTCCTTGCCACTCGGGGAGTTTGGTGTAGCCTGTGGCGAGCAGGCCGCGCAAGATTAGCCAAGGGGATGGCGGCCACTCGACCGCGCCTTCGTTCTGGGCTTTATACCAAGGCGTGGCGTGGTAGTGGCCGCCAGTAAAACGGATGGAAAGTGTAGGCATAGTTTATTCGCCTTCTTCAGTGGTTTTCTCGTTTTTGCCCTTCTTAAGGTCGTCCTCGAACGTGACGACGGTCTGTTTGAGAACAGATTTGTTGACGTCGATGGCGTCTTTGAGTTCGGCTGCCAGGTCTTTGAGAGATGGCATTTCGAATCCGGATGGGCGTGCGGCAGCGATAAGATCGACGGCTGGTTCGAGGTCGCAGGCTGTGCGTAGACGCAGGGCAC
>JAGLDW010001823.1 GCA_023145395.1 Lentisphaeria bacterium
CGCCGTTTTCATACTGTTGCACTTCGGCTTGCTCGGGTAGCGCGGCGAGCAGCGTTTCAACCGTGCCGGGAACTGGAATCATGGGGAACGAGACCATGTTCCAACCGAGGGCAAGGTGTAGTTCGACCGATGCTTCTGTGCCGAGATCAATGCCAAGGCCAGCGTCACCGTCCACTTCGATCACGCCGTCGGAGGTCACTTCAACACGAGTCGCCTGCAGCGGTTGTCCGTCCTCGTCAAGACGGGTCAGCGTCAGCATCAGGCCCATAGGCAAATCGGAGCGGGTCCAGGACAGGTCGAGTGGTCCGGCGTCTCCAAGTGCTCCAATCATCCAGGAACCTGTCCCGGCAAGAGGCCGGATGTCCTGCTGCATCGCGGGGGTGTCCAGGTCGGCGGGGACGGACCATAGTTCCGCAAACTCGTCAGTTGGCACGTCAAAGAAAGCGTCCAGGCCCTCCGTCGCACCAGTGGCCGCGCCGATCACAAGCTCAAGAGCGCCTCGCTGCGTGCCGCTGGAGAACGTCGCGTGCCAGTTGAGGTCCGCGCGTGTCGCCACCGTCGGCTCCTCCATGGGGGGATCCGCCCACACCGCGAACACGTACCCAGCGGGTGCCGTTCGGTCGAAACTGTAGAACTCGATTCCGGTGATGGTTACTGTCTCGCCCGGATCGAGGTTCAGGTCCCCGTTTCCGACCGTGGGCAATGCGGCCTCCACAAGCGCGGTGATATCCACGTAGGGCGTGCCGTCGTCGAGCGTGCCGTCCGGATGCATGAGGCGAATCTGGTCCGTGTCCGGGACCGCATAGCGGAACACTTCCTTCAGGGTCTTGGACGAGTCCGTGTTGTTTGTGAGAGAAAATGTCCCAAACATGGTTCCCGTCCGGGGATCCATGGTCCAACCGTCGGCCGGCCAGTCCGTTGTCACATCATCGGTGACATCAAGTACATCGCCGATGATGGCCTCCGCATCCCGGACGAAGACCGCGATGCTGCTCGCTCCGGATACAGTTGTCACTCGGACTCTCATTGTCCCGCCGAATCCATCTCT
>JAGLDW010001824.1 GCA_023145395.1 Lentisphaeria bacterium
TCGCGGTCTCGCGATAGGCCACTTCGGGACGGCCCACGTCGCAACCGACATTGAATTCGCGGCGCAAACGATCAACAATAATCTCCAGGTGCAGCTCGCCCATCCCTGAAATCACCGTCTCGCTGGTCTCGCGGTTGTAGTTGACAATAAAGGTCGGGTCTTCGTCGGACAGCGCACGTAACGCGACGCCCAACTTCTCATTGTCGTTACGCGACGCGGGGCGGATGGAGATCGAAATCACCGGTGCCGGGAACTCGATGCTCTCCAGAACGATCGGGTGCTCAACAGCGCTCAGCGAGTCACCGGTGCGTGTCTTGCCCATACCAACCATTGCGACAATGTCGCCTGCATACGCCGAATCGACAGACTCCTGCCGATTCGCGTGTATCCGCAGAATGCGTCCCACGCGAATGTCAAACCCCTGCGAGCCGTTACGGATCGCAGTACCAGACTGCAGCACACCCGAATAGATGCGCACAAAGATAATCTTGCCCATGTGCTTGTCCGATGAGACCTTGAACGCCAGCGCGGAAAGGGGCTCATCGTCACTTGGCTGGCGGACATTCTCCTTGTCGTCAACGGCATGGATCGCACCGACATCAAGCGGCGAAGGAAGGAAATCACACACGCCGTCCAAGAGCAATTGGATGCCCTTGTTTTTGAAAGCGGTACCGCAATAGACGGGGACAATCTCGCGGTTCACGGTTCCCTTACGCAGTCAGGCCAAAATGTCGGCTGTCGAGAGGTCGCCGTCTTCAAAGTACTTCTCCATCAACGCCTCGTCCTGCTCGGCGGCTTTCTCGACCATGTTTTTCCGCCACTCGGCGCAAACATCCACCAAGTCGGCAGGGATCTCTTCATAGACAATGTCGGCGCCTTTGGAGTCCGCGCCAAAGATGCAGCGCTTCATTTTCAGGAGATCGACGACGCCTTCGAAACTTTCGCCCTTGCCAACAGGATAGACCATGGGCACAGGATTCCCGCCGAGGTCTGCTTTGATCTCGTCGATGACGCCCAAGTAATCGGCGCCGACACGATCCATCTTATTGATGAAACAGATCTTGGGGACGGAGTACTTCTCGGACTGGCGCCAGACCTGTTCGGTCTGTGGTTGTACGCCGCCCACAGCGCAAAAGAGCGCCACCGCACCGTCGAGCACCCGCAACGATCGC
>JAGLDW010001825.1 GCA_023145395.1 Lentisphaeria bacterium
GATGGAGCCGCTCGCAGGTGACGAACACACTACAGCGTGCACTCGTGACCGGGCAAGTCGAACGCCTGGAGCGTGGAATCTATCGACGCACATGAGTACGGACGCAAGTCAACCACGCGAACTGGTCGCCATCCTTCTCCCCGACGATCTGCTGCTCGAATGGCGCGACTGCCCGGACCCGCCATCGGATGCAGCGACAGCCGTGCAGCAAGATCTCTTCCGGCGTTTCCACGAGGAGGGGGCAAACTGGCTTTTCCGCCTCGCGTTCGCCCCCGAAGAGCTGCCGCTCAGTCCAGCCATTGACTACTGGCGACGGTTTGCAGCCGTTTTTGCCCAGCATCTCGCCCTGACTCCGGAACTGGAGGATCTCCGCCATCGAGCCAGCGTCCCCGTACCCGATCAGGTATTGGACAGATTCCTCGACACGGCACCGATGGAGACGGGTTTCGAACATCTCTCCGTTCCCCGGCTCATCGAGATGTGGGAGGCGTTGAACACAGCCTTTCAGCAAGCCGTGCGCGACCACACTGGCACCGTCGAATCGTTGCTGCATGCGCTTCGTCCGGATCTGGAACTCGCGGGGCGCGTGTTTTTTCACCTGGTGGAGAACGCAAAAGGAGCTCAGCCTTTTGCCTTTCTCGCAACCTATTCGACACGGGTTGGCACGGATGGCGCAGCCCGTCATCTCCCCCTCAAACACGCCCTCCAGGAATTTGGCGACGACCGGGAAAAACTCCTCGACCTGCTCGCCACTGTGTATCGGGCGGCGCGAGAGAGCAAACTACTGACGTCCCTGCTGGAGTCAGGGCACATCTTTCAGCCTCTGGCGCTCGACACCCATCGCGCGCTGACTTTTCTCAGAGAAACCCCGCTGTACGAGCAAAGCGGCATCCGCTGCCGCATCCCAAACTGGTGGACGGCTAAACGCACCTCCGCCGCCGTGTCCGTCAGCATCGGAAACGAGCGTCCATCCACGCTGGGATTCGATGCGCTTGTGTCCTGCGTGCCGGGACTGGAGATCGGCGGACAGGCGATCACTCTC
>JAGLDW010001826.1 GCA_023145395.1 Lentisphaeria bacterium
ACACCGGTATTCTCGCAGGGAAAGTAGAACCGGTCCTCCCAGCAGTAGTCGCCCAGGCATGTGGAGGTGTCCACGTCCTCTCCGTTGTTTCCCGAGCAAGCAAAAATGAGAATACCCCGGTCTCGCAGACGCTCGGTGGTGTTCTCGAAGTAGGAAAGCGAAGCCCTGAGTGACCAGTTGACCTTGCCGGCCAAGCTCATGTTGATGATCTTGGGGTTGCGGTTGCCCGCTTTGATCAGCGCCAGGTTCGCGGTGGCCGCACCCCCCCCCGTCTGGATGAAAACCCCGGTCGCGACCGGACCCCCGGTGCCCGCCCAGCCGAATTGGTTGTCCGGAAGCGCCATGGCGGTCGAAGCCACCCCCATGCCGTGCCAGGGGCAGGAACTGCCCCCCGTGCAGTCGTTGGGATTCTCCTGGTTGAGGCCGCTCCCTCCGTAGACGCCGACGGATGTCCAGGTGGGGAAATCCTCGTTCGGGCTGAAACCGCCGTCGATGATGGCGATCTTGACCTTGTTGTTCGTTTTGCCCGCGTAATGAAGCAGAGACCAGGCCTCCGGCACCCCGATGCCCAATGCCCCGTCCAAGCTCCAGCCGTCCCAGCCGTATGCGTCCCAGTGGTCATCCTGGGGGGTCGTGGTGTTGGGGGCCTCCTCGGTGGAGTCCGGGATGGCCTGAAACGGGGCCACGAAATTCACCCCCACCGCCAGGCCGACTTTCCGCTTGCCCATAGCCAGGGCCATCAGGCGGGCCGATGCCTCCGAGGAGAAACGCAGAGCCGCGTCCCCACCTTCGCCATCTGCCTGGGCCGAGGACGCGATGTCGTCCGCCAGGCTGGAAGTATCCACCCCGTCGGTATCCACCCGGATGAGCGCCATCTGGGCCAGGTCGGGCAATCCATTCTCGGCCGGATCTATCTGAGCGAGGACCTCCCCCCCGGTGTCCTCGAGAAATGCGTCGAGTTCTTCGTCGCTGTCGAAACTGAGCACCACCTCGTCCGTCACGAAGCTGGACAAGGTGTCGTTCTCGTCGGACACGGCTCCGAGCCGCCGGTCAGGACCCCCGTTGATGCCGGGGAGGCTCGCGGCGTATGGCTGGAGGGACTCGTCGATGGCGACGGTGATGGAAATGGGCGGCACGCAATTGTGCTCTCCGTCGTCCGCCACTTCGCTGGAGCAGTTCATTGCGGCAAGACCCGTGTAAGACAACAGGACCATGGACAAGAGATGCACACTGGTTTTCATTGGATTCCCCCTCGGCTCCGAGCTCGAGCCCTTGTTTGGCCCGAAAATCGGGAACGGGCCATAACCTCAGGCGCAATGCCTCAGATGGGCCAGCCATTCTAAAACTCTCGGATGGCACGCACTCTGTTTTCGACGTGCTTACCCCAACTGTACATATCGCCATCAAACATGTCCTGGCCCGACGCTGAGTTTGCACCGTCCTCGGTGGAGCTCCAGAAGTACCCACTACCAAACCACCCAACATTGTGGTGTGCTGAATATAGCTCCAAGAGCTCATATTTGGATGGGAGAAACCAATCATCATACCCGTTCAAGTCCAGATCTTGACACAGTTTCGCCGCATAGTTCCCATCCCCCTGGCTTG
>JAGLDW010001827.1 GCA_023145395.1 Lentisphaeria bacterium
CGAGTTGGGGACGGTCGGGCAGCAGCGGACTGAACCGGCAGATCGCCGATTCAGTCGGTGCCAGGGCCGCGACGGACTCCAACCTGTCAAGCTTTGCGCACGAGAATCTCCATGGGGACTCCTTTGGCCTTGACGACCTGGACGCAGCTCTCGCCAGTGGTTCGGACCCGCTTGTCTGGTGGCGCAGTGACATGAACTTCTGGACCTTCGTGGTTGACCTTACCGATGGGAAGGTGGTAAAGCGGTGGCGTTGGGCGTACTGGTTCGAAGTGGACATTGAGGCGGAGCCCCCTGATGAGTTCTTCACGGATGGTACGGAGGGCCCGACCGAGGTCAGTGAGGCGGATTGGAATGCGGGCAGTTTCTCCCCGTAGCGCATCGTGGTCATATAGCCGCTGTCGCATCGTCAGGAGTGATCTCTGTTCATCCCTTCGCGGGTTGCTCGTCGCTGTCGCAGTCGCCTGGTTGTCGGGTTGTGGCGGGGGTGAGCGGGCTGAGAGACGCCCCATCTGCGATTCACCCACCAGGACTTCCGCGTGCGCGCATGGGTGGTGGGTGGCCGAGGCTCGGTCCCTGCTGGAAGATGACGCCTGGGCCGCCGCCCCGACGAGGCAGGCTTTTGCTCGGTGGGCGCTGCGGCTTCCCCGCGTCGGGTCGCCTCGCGATGTTCCGGAGCCAGCAAACTCGATCGTCGCTGGGGCTCTCCCCGCGGGGATTGCTGCGCGCATCCACAAGATGGGGAAGCTGGGCTTCGTCGTGGCTGTTGCTGCTCTCACGTGGCATCGTCCTGCCCAGGTTCCCCTGGGGGCGTACCGGAGCCGTCTGCCCGAGTTGATCTCCTTGTACCGATGTGTGCCCGAGACACGATCTCGATTCAGGCGGAACTTGATGGACGCGATGGCCATGGACCTGACGCATGCCGCTGTGCGTGATTTCCTCCTCGATGAGGCGCAGATCGAGGGCGAAGCGGAAGACACCCGGTCGCTCGCCCGAAGAGCCTTTGAGATCCTCGCGGCCTCTGAGGAGTTCGCCAGCGTGATTCCCCAGGAGGTCATCTCAAGCAGGCTCAGTGACTCGGATCCGCGCAGGAGGGTGAGCGCAGCTTGCGTTCTCCTGCGAAGGGACCCGGCTGCGCCTCAGGCAATCGCGACCCTGAGAGGCGTTCTGGCATCCGGAGACATGCGGGGGCTCCGGGCGTGCTTGGACGCGGTCTCCAGGCTTGGATTCCTCCCCTCCGAACTGTCCGAACCCTTCGCG
>JAGLDW010001828.1 GCA_023145395.1 Lentisphaeria bacterium
AGTCACCCTCATCGTGGACCGCGAGGCCTCCAGTCCCGGCGAGATAACGGCTTCTCGACAATTCGTGGATCTGGACCTTGAAAACTGGGAAGGCAAACTCCTTTCGGAAACACCACTTCACCCTTGGCTGAGCGACGCACTGCGCATCGACAACGGCCTCATTGTGATCTGGAGCCCGATCTGTCACCTCTGTGCGGAGCACCTAATGAGGCTGTCGACTCAGGAGCGGGGTACGCGCGACATCGTGCTGCTGAGGCTGCCTAAGGAGTTAGACCAAGAGCAACTCGACGGTGAGACCGTTCTCCCGGTGGGTGGCTGGGTTCAGGAGGCACAGCTCTCAAGTAAGATCGTCTGGTTGGTCACGCCGCCAGCGCATGTCGAGGTCAAGAATGGCCGTGTGGTGGTAGCTAAGGAGGGAACGGATGTCTTGAAGTAGCGGGTGGGCGACCGAGTGGCCCAGCTTGGCCGAACTGCGGGTGGACCTGGCAGGCCGAGCCTTGACACTCAGGAACGTAGGGCCGGCGCTCCGAGGCGGTAGATCTCGTTCATTCCCGTGCCTTTCCTCTGGCTAACTCGCGATGTCCAAGCCATCCATTGGGCGCGGTAAATTCGTGTGTTGGAGTGAGTTATGCCAGCTCGTGCCATCCGACCGCAGCTCCCGAAGTTGGTTCCTGTTTGGGATGACGCCCATGAAGAGACGTGCTATACTCAAGGCAGGTTTCGCGCTAGACTGCCACAGAGGAAGGAGTGTCACATGACACAAGGAAAGTCAATCGTGCGACGGAGTCTGGTCCCTGCTCTGGGGGCCGTCCTGATCGCCATTTGCACGAGCTTGGTGATTGCCCATGCAGATGAGGATAAGGGACCGTGTCTTCCGGATGGATTTGCCTGTGAGTTGGTGGGCACTTCGGGGTGCACTCTGCTCCTTAACGAGTGCTATAAGTGCGAAGTGTTTCCGAAACGCAACTGCATGGATACATCGGAGGATCCCTGCACTCCCCAGACTCTCGTTTGCAAAACCAAGTGGCTGAGTCCTTGCGACGGTATTGGCGAGTGCAGGAACGAGTGGGCCGCCGGTCCAGATACCTGCGGGGATCGCCCTTGGTGCGCGCCCTAGGCGCAGTGCA
>JAGLDW010001829.1 GCA_023145395.1 Lentisphaeria bacterium
GGGGTGTCCGCGGGGGCGCGAATCAAGTGGTGAACTGTCATCTGCACCATCTTGGTGGTGGCGGTGTGAAGTACTGGGGAGGAGGCTTGGTGGAGGGCACCCACATTCACGATATTGGCCTAGTCAGCGCCAACTGCATTGGCATCATGGGAGGTGGTGTGAAGAGCGTCATCCGCCGCAATGTGATTCACGACACGCCGTACTCCGGCATGTCCGTCGGGGGCACTGAGACGCTGATCGAGGAGAATCTACTCTACCGATGCATGCAGGTGCATCACGACGGCGCGGCCATCTACATGGGCGGTGGCAAAAAGTGCATCATTCGTCGCAACCTCGCACGCGATATGGTCCAGGTCGGCAGTGGCTATGGCGTCTCCGCCTACTACCTCGACGAGAAATGCCAGGATTGCGTCGTCGCCGAGAATGTGGCTATCAACATCCCGCATCCATCGCAGAACCACATGACGCTGAACTGCGAACTCCGCGACAATGTCTTTCTCAGTGAGGGCGATATGACAATCGCCTTCTCGCGCTGCTCCGGGCAGAAGGTGATGGGGAACAAATTCCATCTGACAGGCAAGCTGAACGTCCGTCAACCCGATGCGATCACCGAGTGGCGCGACAACCTGATTTTCACCAGGGGCGATGCAGGGGGAACCGTCTTGGAGGACGTGCCCCGGAAACTGTTCAAGCCGCGGCAGAAGCCACGCTACCTGAATGCGAAGCGGATTGCGACTCCCCCGGTGATCGACGGCAGAATGGGGGAAGGGGAATGGCCCGAAGGTGGAACGTCGCTGCGCGAACGCGCCAATCAGCGGAGGGTCCGCGGCGCTCCCACCAGCGTCAAGATCCTTGTGGACGACAATAGTCTGTACATCCTGGTCAACATCGTTGCCATGTTTCCCGATCAACGCAAGCTGGGAACCGAATGGGGTAGGGACGAGGGTGTGGAGTTGGCCATCCAGGGGCGGGTGGGCGAGAAACGGACGCTGTACGTCCTACGCGGCTTCACGGACGGGACCCTGCGGACGGGTGGAGAGGGCGGTGCCACTGCAGTGCAGTCTGCGGAGTTCGCAGAGAAGATTTCCTACGGCGCGGGGGTGGAGAAGAAGCTCTGGCGCGCCGAGTGGGCCGTCCCCTTCTCCGCGTTGGGGGTCAAGGCGGACGAGAAGACCCTCGTCTCCTTCAATCTCACCGCCTATCGCAGCGAAGACGATGTGTTCGCACAGTATGCGGGGACACTTGGCGAAACGTGGGATCTGAAACTGGGCGGCCGCCTGATGCTCAACTGGAAACCCGGCGGAGTTGGCGCCGGCGCGCTGCCCACGTTCCCCGTCATCACGATCGACACGCCTCCGGGCAAGGGCGTCTGGCCGGGCGGGACGATGCGGCTTGCACAGACTCCGGAGGCGGCACCTCTCTCTGGCCCGCCCTGTTCTGCGAATGTCGTGCGACGCGGCGGTGATTTGCTTGTTCGCGTGACTGTTCCCACCTCGTCGGTCACCAAGGGCAGCTCTTGGCGCACGGATGATGGCGCGGAGGTCTGCATCCGAGGCAAGACCGCTGACGGCAAGAGTGTGGTCTGGGTGATTCACGGCTTTGCCGGTGGCGCGTACGAACTGAGTGACGAAGCGGGGGCATCTGCGGCGGCGAATGCCGCACTGC
>JAGLDW010000183.1 GCA_023145395.1 Lentisphaeria bacterium
TACGTTTGCAGGGAAGGTTGGGTTAGGGCCGGCGCGAAAATAACTTTATTCTGCTCAGCGGGACCCACTCGCTCGCGCCTCGTCAGGAACCAAAGTGAACAGCAGTCCCGCTGAGCGGGATAAAGTTATTTCCGTGCCGACCCTAGGCTGGTTCGGTCATCACCGCCGGGCAGGTTCCACCGAGATGATGATCTCCTTTTCGTGTTACTCGCTTTTCGAGTTTCGTTTTGAAGGCGAGGCAGGTTTCTGCCAAGTAACTGTGGTCATATGCTTGTCAAATGTAGTTCGAGGGAGGTACATTTGCGTCTACCACCAAACCGAATGTCGCACTGCGCAAGGAGCACCGGAATGAACCAGGATATCACGATTCTGAGAGACTTGGCCCAACGCTATATGGATCTATGCGCGGATCCCGTGCAGAACGAACGGCGTGATCTCTGGCGGCGCCACAACGCGCTGCAACGGACGCGCCCGCTGATCTACGTGCGCGCCTTCGCCCGCCGCGAAATCCCAGCCTGTCAGTGCAGTTGTGAAGATCCCTTCTGGCGCCGTTGGGAGACCGATCTCCGGAGCAAGCTCTTTTGGCTTTCGCTCGGGGACGACTCGATCTTCGAGCCCTGGCTGGTTGTGCCCGCCTCCAGGGTTACACCCTCCGGAGGGCTCTGGGGCGTTCCCCTCAAGTGGGAGGGCCGTAGCGCCACCACGGCTGGCACCTGCGAGCCTCCCATCAAGGAACCCGAAGATCTCGCCAAATTGGTCGCCGCGCATCATGAAATCAACGAGCAGAGCACCCGCGACACCGTCGAGCGCGTCCGCGACGCCGTCGGCGACCTGATCTCCGTGGTCGTCGATCGCGCCCCCATCCACTTCAACTGGACGGCGGATATTTCGACCTATCTGTCCCAGTTGCGCGGGCTCGAGCAAATCATGTGGGACATGATGGACCGCCCGCAATGGCTGCACGAACTGCTCGCCTTCATGCGCGATGCCATCATGGCCACCCACCGCCAGGCAGAGGAAGCCGGAGACTGGTCCCTCCTCAACCACTACAACCAGGCCATGCCCTACGAGTCGAGTCTGCAGGACCCTGCGCCTGACAGCGCCCCCGTCGGACGCGATCAACTCTGGGTCTTCTGCGCGTCCCAGGAGTTCGAGTTGATCGGCCCGGACAGATTCAAAGAATTCATGCTCGACTACCAGATCCCGATCATGGAACCCTTCGCTCTAGCCGCCTACGGATGCTGCGAGAATCTCAGCGAGAAAATCGACGTTGTGCGTGCGATTCCGAATCTGCGCCGGATCGCCATCTCGCCCATGGCCGATGTGCGTCGCTGCGCGGAGCAGATTGGGGATGAGTATGTGTTCAGCTACCGGCCAAGTCCCTCCGACATGGTGGGCTACAGCTGGGACGAAGACCGCGTGCGGCGCATCCTGCGTGAGGATCTCGCCATCTGCCGCGAGCACGGTTGCCACGTGGATATCACGCTCAAGGACGTGGAGACGGTGCAGAACGAACCGCAGCGTCTCTTCGACTGGGTTCGGATCACGCGCGAGGTCATCGACGAAGTCTATTCCTGACCCGAATGTCCCTCCATATCCTTTTGTCGTCTTCCTGAGATCGGCTCCGGCTTGTCAGCCACAGCCGATCTCCGGCAATGCTGTCTTCTTTTTGGAGAGCACTGAGTTGGTTTGACCGAACCCATCCGGTCCTTCTCACTCGGCCGATTCTCCGTGATCTTCCTACTCCGTGCCTCCGTGTCTCCGTGGTGAAGTCTCTCCGGATTCCGGTTCTTACGGGGCAACAGGGATTGAGCATCAATTTAGTGTTCAGACATTGAGTGAAATGCCATGAGGCGGCTGTCACTGTGCTGTGTCTCTGGCACGCGCACAGTGAGCTGGTGATTTTGGGCGTGTTACGGCGGTGGGCCATCGCCTCCAGAGGGTTTGGCACGTGAGCCGACCCAGAACAGCGCCCCCCCGACTGCGGCCACAGTCGCTCCGATGAAGAGAATCGAGAGGCGCCCCCACAACGGGTTGCCGACGAGCATCAGCGAGCAAATGCACACGCCGATGACGGCGCAGAAGCCCCCCACGATCTTCAGCTGCGTCAGATCCGTCGCCTCGCCCACTTCCTTGGCGAAGTCCACGGGGGTCCGCATGATTGTGAAGAAGTGGTCCACTTGCTTGCGATAGGCGTCGGAGGAGGTCCGCCAGAACGGCACACAGGCCATGAATCCCGCAGCGCCAACTCCAAGATTCAGATACACCCGCATGTACCACGGCCATTTGTAGGAGGCTAGGAACGGCAGCAACTTGGTCACCCAGTTCTCCGCGCCACTGTTGTAGCCCAGAATCGATGGTACCGCCGCGCAGCCGATGGCGACCAGACCCGCCCACCAGGGCGCCTTCTTGACGAACAGCCCCATAAACAGGGGAACCACCAGAACAGACCCGAGAACCGCCCCGATCATCTGCATGATCACAAAAATACTCAACTCCTTGAAGGTCGATAGGTAGTAGGCCACGGTGATGACGATGGCACCCAGCATAAGCGTGTAGAGCTGACCGAGAAAGAGCAGTTTCTTTCCCTCGAGCGGATTTTTCCGTAGGAGTCGGCACAGACCCGGATAGATATCGTTGGTGAAGACGGCCGCGTTCCGGTTCAGCCCCGTGTCCATGGCGCTCATGGTGGCCGCGAACATGGCCACTACCATGAGCCCGGTGAGGCCTGTGGGAAGAACTCGCATGGATGCGATGGCATAGGCGCCGTCGGGCGCATGGGACAAGGGGAGCGCCTCGACTGCTTCGGCGTAGAGCAGGCGCGCAGTCATGGGGGGAATGAACCAGAC
>JAGLDW010001830.1 GCA_023145395.1 Lentisphaeria bacterium
TGCCCAACATCAGCTGGAACACGCAGTAGTGCTCTCCTGCGACGTCCTGCAACAACTCGTAGTCGGCCAGCAGGGGGTTCGCCGAGGGCTGGATGAGCCGCTGTGTTCCGCGCGTTTTGTTTGTCTTCTCTGCGGTCACGAAAATGACTGCATGAAAATGTGGAACTTCTTCGTCGAGATCCAAGCGCAGGTGGCGCACTGATCCCGGGAAATTCTGCTCGAAGAACTCCAGAGTTGCTTCTTCGAACGCCGCAATTTTCGTCTTGCTCAGGATGTGCACCACCTCCCCGCCGTCTTTGTCGACACCGTAGGTCACCAGCAGGTCTTCGGGGTCTGATCGGTCTTCGGCCTCGAAATACTCGCAGTTTGCGGTCACGATCGCTTCGCGGATGGGACCTTGAGAATTGCCATACCATGGCTTGATAAGCCCAGCCTCCTTGCGCAACGCGGCTTCCTTCTTGCGCTTTCGCGCCATACATGCCGCTATCTCTTCGTCGAGGTTCAGCTGTTTCATTGCGCGGATCTCCTCGCGCATCCCTTCTGCAAAGGTCTGGCCGACATAAACCTTGTTGCGATGCGAGAACTGAAGCTCAATATTCTCAAGGGGGCCGCCGCTGCGCTTGGCGTGCATCTCGATGCGCGCAAGCGCCGCAGGGAACAAACTGGCAAGCCGAAAAACGATCGGGTGCTTCTTCTCTGACATGGACCTATCTCCTCACCATCCGGTGGGGAGATCGCGCCTTATCCCTGTGGCCGCTCCTGACGGGCGCAGAATGAATACTCAGTAGGAAACTCGCACTCCGGCTGCGCCTGCGTTCGATTTTCCTCCTTCGCCCAGGGCGCTGCCCCGGAACCCCGCGCCTCCGGCGAGGCCCCTTGCGCCGGGGAGGCGGTCCTACGCGGACAGCGGCAGGGCGTTCGCCACCCCTGCACTCCAGCGCCTCCGGCGGGTCAGAGGGAAGTCGTTCCGCACTCTCCCCTCCGACACCTCCCCGCTGCTCGGGCCTCCCCGGCCCCGGCGATGAAAGGGCAGGCCCTCTCCTCGACCTCTCCCATCATGACCATCGGCTTCTCCGAGGCGGAAGCATCGATCCAGGTTCTCAGTGCGGTGCCGTGCCTCGACCTCCTGCCGCCCATCTCCTCTGCGGGAAGGAGATGGGCGATAGGAGGTTTGCCATGACAGATCCACCAAGCGGG
>JAGLDW010001831.1 GCA_023145395.1 Lentisphaeria bacterium
CATTGCGGTAGGAATCGCAAAGCAGTGTGATTCACGGGGCGAGGGACGGTGGCTGAACGCAGCAACACCGGGTGCATGACATCATCGACAATAGGCCCACTGTTTCAATACTAATTGCTGCGCACAACGAGGCTGCCAACGTCGATGCATGCCTGCGTTCCGTACTGGCCTGTTCCGGACCGGACGGATTTGAGGTGGTGGTTGTTGACGATGGGAGCAGTGATGACACTGCGGGGATTGTTAAGAGGATAGCCAGCAGCGACGCGCGCGTGAGACTCGTCTCACAGGTACGGGGAGGAAAGGGACGGGCACTGAATCTTGCGATTCGCAACGCACGTGGCGCCACGTGCCTCGTGACCGATGCTGATTGCAGGGTGCCCGCGTCCTCGTTGAGCGGCATGACATCTGAACTGGAATGTGCGGACCTTGTCTACGGAACCTTCCGACTCTGGGACGGTCCGGCGGATGGCGGACTGTGGCTGAAGATTCAGGAATCGAAGCAGCGAGTCAAGTGGAGCCCCTGGGCGCCAGAAGTCTTTTCTCCTGTCGGGGCGAGCATGGCGTTCAAACGGGTGGCATGGCAGGACATTGGGGGCTCTGCAGAGAACGGAACCGGGACGGATAGGGATTTTGGCGAACGTGCACTAAGACGTGGTTGGGTGGTGTCATGTTCGATCGCGGACCACTCGCGCGTTCTGACGGAAGGCTCTAGTACCTATTCTGGATTCCTGCGTCAGGCGCTACGCTGGCGCAACGTGAGAGCGTTCAGGAACCTTCTCACCGGCTCCTGGCAGGGAAGTGAACAGGTGCTGGCGTTGAGCTATGCGAGCGGGGTTTCTCTGGTGTTCCTGTTATGGACCGTGTGGTGCATGGTGACCGGAAATTGGGTTGGACTGGGACTGGGAGTAGCTGGTGTTGTGGGGGTCGACCTTGTTGCCTATAGCAGGGCATTGCTTCGCATGGCGTCCCGTTCGGAGACGCGTATGTGGACGGTTTATTTCCTGGGGTGGGTTCTCTGCATGGTGCCGGTACGCCTGTGCGAGATTCCCTATCTGCTGACACGCTTGGTGAGAGGGGTGGCTCCCGTGTGGGAGACTGTGCGCTAGTGGGGCAGGTGGCGAGCACGACCTGCTGCCCTCCCACTATTTCATCACTCAGAGCTGGATGTCATGCCGACGTCCGGGTACCTGGGGCGTGTGGGGGTTGCTCTGTGTCAGCACGGATGTGGGGCGGCCTGTGAAAACTTCGAGGCGATAGTGTCTATGCCGGATGCAAGAGGTCGGGAAACAGTCCTGGCAGAGAGGCCTTGAAGGCGCGCATGTTGGCAACGGTGGGGAGCCTGCCAATAGTAAAGGGGTCAGCACCTGCGGCGGCGAACCGAGGGACAGTTGTGAAGGCTGCGAGGTAGCCGGACGCCATGGTCAGACGAGCGAGGCTGGCATTGTATGCGCCGTAGGGATAGGCGAACAGGTCGCACCCGGTCGAGATTTGCTCCTCAATCTGCTCCTTGCAGCGTGTGAGTTCCGCTCTTGCTTCGCTCTCTGTACTCGTGGTCAGCATTGGGTGGTTGACTGTGTGGGCCCCGACGGAGATTCCATTGAGTTGCATCTCGCGGACTTCATCCCACGTGAGCATCAGCCGGTTTGGGGACGATTCAGAGTGGTGAGTGCGGAGTTTCTCCTGCAGCCGCGTCGTCACCTCTTCTCTTTCGCACAGTGGCAGCCGCTGCAGGTGTGCATGCACTCGTTCGATGGTGCGAAGCCTGGCATGGGGAGAGTTGAGGTCGAATCGCCCCATCCCCGTCATGGCAACCTCTTCAATCGCAGTGGTGAACAACGCGCGGCGTAGTGCGAAAGGCGACGGTTCTCGAGTGAGCCAACCTGTTGTCACGAATATCGTTGCCGACAGGTTGCGCTTCTTGAGCACAGGGT
>JAGLDW010001832.1 GCA_023145395.1 Lentisphaeria bacterium
ATTTGCGACGAAGGCCTCGCCTTCATCAACGACGACGGCGAGGAAGGTACCGTGCCTCTCGGACGCGAGGGTTGTGAAGCCACTCGGTTTTTTGACGGTGCACGAACTCTGGCGGAAGCGGCCGTTGCCCTCGGCATTGAACTAGAGATTGCGCAGCAAAACAGTACATCCATCGCCAAGGAGGCATTCCTGCAATTGGTCAAACACGATGCATACCATCCGAACGACCCGCACCTCCCTTACTCAATCCCCGAGGAGGATCAATATGCATAGCAGCATTGTGGTCACTTCCTGGTGGTCGAATTGCCTGGCGCTCAACTGTCTGCACCGGTTGGCAGTGCTCGCCCCAGAACGTGAACTCTATGTGATGCAGGCGGGCAAGACGGAAGAACAGATGGAATACTTCCGGGAATTCTTGCCCGACTGCGTAACGGAACTGCCGTATCCCACGCATCTTCTGGCTGATGACTGGGCGATGCGCGAGTATCTTGCGCGTGATGTGCTGAGCGGACTAGAAGGCGCATGGTTCCAAGATCACGACACTTTTCTGCTGGAACCCGCCGAAGCTTGGTTCGCAGAGAGCGACACGCGTTTTGCGACTAGCGCCATCTGCCTCTGCACGCGCAGGCCTGCGCCCGGCGCGGGGATCACGCAGCCGACTTACTGGCTTTCCCCGCAGCGCTGGCCGGACGGCCTGTCGTCGTTCGCCCCGGTTCCCTTCGAGCCCAAGCCTTTTTCTGCCCGCCCCGACCTACATTGGCAGGACGGGCAACTCACTCGACCCGGCAAAGACACTCTGGTGCAAGTGCGGGAGGAACTCGAAGTACTGGGCTTGGCCGGTACCTTCCCAGACGAAGACGCAGATCCGTCCGGCCACATCCTTCCCCCGTTCCTGCCGTGCGTCCATATCGGTGGATTGCACCTCTATACCGGCCCTGCACAACTTCACTCCAATCCGCCCCCCGGATTCCTCGACTGGCGGCGGCACACGGCGATGGGGTTCGACTCCT
>JAGLDW010001833.1 GCA_023145395.1 Lentisphaeria bacterium
CAACTTAAAGCTGGGGTCGTGCAGATCGACATGACGCCGCCGATCGGACTGGCTATGTCCGGATACGGTTCGCGGGATCGCGCGTCGGAGGGTGTTCTAGAGCCGTTGAGCGCGGTCGCCATGGCGTTTGAGCAGGGGGACGAGGCCTGTGGGCTTGTGGTTGCGGATCTGATCGGTGTCGAGCATGGGTTTACGCAGGCCGTGCGTGATCGTGTTGGCGAGTTGAGTGATTTGGCGCCGGAGAAGGTGTTCGTCTGTGCGACGCACACGCATTGGGGACCAACACTTGAACCAACAGGGTATCTGCCGACACATTTGAGCGCGAGCGTTTCTCCCGAATACACTGGCAATCTGGCATTGCGCTTGGCGAGTGCGGTTGTCGAAGCCTGGAATGCACGTGAGCCTGCCGTGGCGCTGGCCGGGACGGGGGACGCGGATCTGGCCAGTTTCAATCGACGTCCGGTGACTACGGAAGGCAAGGTCGCCATGAGTTTGACCATGGATCTTGCGCAGGCGACAGCGGCTTCGACGGAAGGCGCGCGTTTGGCTCGGACGTGGGTCAAGGGCGGAGGACCGGGGGAACGTTTGAGCGAGCCACTGGAAGTTCTTGGCGGAGTGCGGGCTGGGGTTTCGGATCCAAGCGTGCCTATTCTCAAGCTGGTGCGGCCAGACGGTTCGCCCATTGCCGCCGCATTCTCGTTTGGCTGTCACGCGGTCTGCGGGGCGGACATGGACACGTTCTACAAGAACTCCCCCGATTGGCCCGGCTATGCCCGGGCGGTCATCGAGCGCATGCTGGGCTGCCCCGCCATGGTCATGGCTGGCGCCTGCGGCGATCAGGTACCGCGCGTGCGGCGTGGCGATGCCCGCAAGCGCGTGGGGCATTCCGTCGGCGCCGAGGCGCTACGCGTCTGGGAACTACTGGATGGGGATGGAATTGGTCCGTTGGGAGTGGCCAGTCGTACGGTTCGGGTTCCGGTCCGTGATTTTCCGACCGTGGCTGAGGCGCAGGCCGCGCTGGACGCCAAACCCGATCCGGAAGGCACCAGTGCGGTTGCGGAACGTCAGATTCTGAGCTTGGCCAAGAACTATGGACATCTTGAGTTCATGGAGTTCGAGCTGTGGGCGATGGGGCTGGGGGACGAATGGGGGTTGGTCGGTCTGCCAGGCGAGATCCTGGACGAAATCGGTCTGCAAATCAAACAGCAGTCGCCTTTCAAGCACACGGCCGTGGTGGAACTGGCACTGGCTTCCCCCGGGTACTTCCCCACCGACGC
>JAGLDW010001834.1 GCA_023145395.1 Lentisphaeria bacterium
TCGCCGATGCCGCCGATGCTGCCCCCGCTGCCCCCGCTGCTGACAACCCGGATTGGGTTGCATTGCAAGACGCTGCCCAAGCCTATGTCGAGGCCTACAATTCCGGTGATCAGGTGGCGACCGCGGCCTTGTTCACGCCCGCTGCCGAAATGGTCCGTGAAGACGGGACCAAGATCACCGGACGGGATGAAATTGAGGATTTTTACGAGGCCCTGTTCGCCCTCAATCCGGAAACGCAGGTTGCCCTTGAAGCCACTTCGGTCCGCTTCCTCTCCCCCCAGCTGGCGGTGGAAGACGGATCCCTCCATGTCACCGCGGCGGCTGATGGCGAACCGGCCTCATTCCGCTATACCACCCTGCATGTCCGGCAAGAGGACGGCACCTGGCTCATTGCGCAGTCTCTCGACCGGAAAGTCGCCAACCTGGATGCCCACGAGCACCTCGACGGTGTCGACGGCCTCGTGGGCGAATGGACCGGCAAAACCGATGCCGGGGTCCTGAAGTTGTCCGTGGCCTGGGACGAATCCGGGTCGTTCCTTCTAGGCACCATCCGCTACACCGTAGCCGGGGTGGAACCCACCTCCGCCACGATGCGGATCGGATGGAACAGCCTCCAAAAGAAAATCACCTCCTGGACCTTCGACCAGCACGGCGGGTTTTCGCAGTGCGAGTGGACCGACACCGACGAGGCCTGGATCCTCAAGGCCCACGGATACACCAACATGGGGGAGGCCACCTCCTCCACCCAGATCCTTCAACCAACCGGCATCGACTCGTTCCGGTGGTCCATCTCCGACAAGATCATCGGGGACGAAATCTTTCCCGAGCGCACCCTCAACATGGTGCGGCAACCCCCCAAACCCCAGATTTCCTCCAAATAAATTCCCATCCCCTGCCTCCCATGAAAATGAAAAAAGACTCTCTCCGGACCCGCCCATATTTCTTGCGCACGGTTGCCGTCGCGATTGTGGCTTTCCTCGTCTCCGAACCCATCATCTACGCCCGCAGCTCGCGGGGCGGTGGCGGAGGCCGGGGCAAATCCTCCTCGCGCTCCTTCAGCAGCAAGTCGCATCGTTCCAGTGCCAGCCGCTCCCGCGGCACGAGTTCCCGCTCCCACTCCTCCT
>JAGLDW010001835.1 GCA_023145395.1 Lentisphaeria bacterium
GTGGCAACGTCCCCTTTGTCCTCCCTTTTTTGAGCAAACACTGCCTCTGGCTTTTCCCATTTACGATCAACCTGTTAGCTCAGTTCTCGCCAGCTCGCAGTGGCGGCTCGCCGCTTATATATAAGTGATTATCATTGATCTATATAAGTGAATCGCTGATAATCATCTCATGAAGCTCAGTGAACTCGTCCGGATGATGCGCCGTGAACGGGGACTCAGCCAAGCCGAGCTGGCTGACAAAGTCGGCGTGTCCCAGGCGTCGATGTCCTACTACGAGCGGGAGCAGACCACCCCGACGGACGCCATCGTGGCGAAGCTCGAGGAGGCGTTGGAGCTGGCGCGGGGGGAACTGCTTCGCAGGGCTCAGGGACCCGACCAAGGTGCAGAAGCGCCGGCTCCGATAGCAGAAGAGCACATTGAGCACCATCGCAGAGAGATGTTGGAAACCTTCCGTAGCATTTCACACGAGCACGCTGTCTTAGACCGGCCGGCAGCCGAGACTGGCGGTGACCTGGCCTTTGCCGTGGACCTCCGCAGTCACCTGGTTTTCGCTGTTGTGGATGGAACAGGCTCGGGAACACCGGGAGCGCTCTCATCGTTATTCGCAGCTTCCGCGATGATGGGACAACTCTCCTTGCAGCAAGCCGGTGTCGTGTGGCCTCACGAGATGATCAGGGCCACGGAGTTGGTCGGACGACTCCTCGGTGCCGAGGACCGTCTGGCTGAGATCTTCGTCGGGCTCTTCGACAGGCGCCACCGGGAGCTATCGTACTGCCGAACGAGCTTCCCGGTCCCCTATGTCCGGAGCCGCAACAAGATCTTGCGGCTGCGCGGCAGTCAAGATGAGTTCGGCTTCTGTTGGTCGGGCAAAGTCACGCTTGGCTCAGATGCGCTGCTGCTGGTCGCCACCGACGGTGTGGCTCACTTGGCGACGAAATCGAGTCGCACCTACTGGGACACCCCAGAGCTGAAGATGGCTGTCCAGAACTCCAGGACACCCGAAGACCTGGTACAGCACCTGAAGCGTCGCGCAGCGACCGAGTATGGCGGGCAGGGTAAGAAGGATGACATGCTCGCGCTGGTCCTCTCGCTATGACTGCAGAACGTGAGCCAGATGTGAGCCTCGACTTGATCATGGAGCCCGAGCACTACTGGGAGACGTACAACGCCGTGAAGCGGGACGGCGCGATCGCCGAGGCCCTCGGCGAGGACCGGCTGGAGGCCTTGGCGCGGCTCGTCCGGGAGCTGTCGGAGAATGCCTGCCATCACGGCCATGTGACATCGCAGGGCAAGCTGACTGGTCACCTGTCCCTCCAGATGTTCGAGCTACGCCTTGGTAGACCGGCGTTCGACAGCAAAACGAAAGCTGGCGACC
>JAGLDW010001836.1 GCA_023145395.1 Lentisphaeria bacterium
CGTCGTCCACGATTCGGACACGGTCCACAGCTTCCTCAGCAGGTACGAGGAGCAGCTTGCCGCCCGCATCAAACGCGAGGTGCGCAACAAGCTCGAAACCAGGATTAAGAACCCCAGGAGATCGACCCGGTAACCGGCAGGATCGGGAGTCTCATAGAGCGACTCCGTCTGATCTACCTGGGATTGCTGCCCTCCCACCCTGTCCCATCTCGATTGGCCTGTTACGTTCTGGCGTCAACCGCGTCCAAATATGTAGAGGGCAACAATGGGAAGCATCGACATCGCCACCATCCACGCGTGCCGGCAGGGCGACCCGGACGCGGCAAGACGCATCCACAGCGCGTTGCAGAGCAGGGTCTACGCCCTGGCGTACCGCTACACCAACGATGCCGACCAGGCTCTGGATCTCTCGCAGGAGGTGCTCCTGCGGGTTTTCTCCCGCATTGGAACCTTCCGCGCCGAATCATCCCTGGAGACGTGGGTCTACCGCATCGCGGTCAACACGATATTGGGCAAACTCCGCTACGAGCGATGGTGTGAGAAGCTGCCGGAGGACCTGGCTGAATCCCGCACCTCAGCCAGACCGGAGCGCCGGCTGGCCAACGAGGAGCTCGGCGAGACCATTGCCAGAGCTGTGAGCGAACTGCCGGACTCCCTCCGCATTGTCTTCGTGTTAGTGGCGATAGAACACCTCCCCTATCCAGAGGTGGCGCAGCTCCTGTCGCTGAGCGTGGAGGCGGTGCGAATGCGGATGTCCCGTGCTCGGGCACAGCTTCGAGACCGCCTGCGCCCTTACATAACAGAAGGAGACAATGATGAACTGTGATGAGGCATTGATCTTGCTTTCGGCCCAGCTCGATGGCGAGCTATCAGGCTTCGAGAAGAGAGCGCTGCAAGATCATCTGAAGGGCTGCACCTCCTGCCGCATTGCATCCGAGGAACTACAAGCTCTACAGAGCGCAGTCCAGCGACTCCCCACACCATCGGCGCCACCCGAGCTGTGGTCCCGCGGTGCGTCGGTGCCGGCACAGAGGAGAACAGAGCTCGGTCTATGGGATACGGTCATGACTACCCGAGGCCGAATGCTCGTAGAGGAAAAAGGAGACATACTATGGCCATCACCGCGAATGAGCCACCCCGTATATCGCTTACACAACTAGACGAACCGCCGTTCGAGGTCACGCTCAGCGAGTTCAGTGACTTCTGGCTGGTCCCGCTGGAGGTGGGCAGGTATGGATG
>JAGLDW010001837.1 GCA_023145395.1 Lentisphaeria bacterium
ACCTGGACAGTGTCTCTCCTGTTTACCGTGGGCCTTGCCTACGGTTCGGCGCTTGGGGAGGCTGGCGAAACTGCACGTTCGCAATCGTGCATTGTCGTGGACGCACATGGCAAGGCAGTAGTTGAGGGGTGGCTCATTTGCCACGTCGAAGGCGCACACGTCAACCACAAGCGTTGGTTCAATACGCAGGAACCGGTGTCAGGGTGTGAATTCCTTGAGTTCGCCAGCTGTGCGCCGGGGAGAGTCATTCCGCAGCAAGTGCGCATGGAAGACGGTTCTGCACGGCTTGTGTTCCCCCGAGGGGTCTCGAAATTCTGGGTGGAGCCCCACTTAGCTGTAGTACGGGGGCCTGGCGGCAGCAGGCACCTAGGAGCTGCCATTCTCGGGCCCTTCACACCTAGTGCATCTGTCCTCAAGATTGTCATGGAGGGGGGGCGGCTAGTTCGTGGCAAGGTCAGGTGCTCACAGCAGGAACTCCTCGGCCTCGAGATGTTCGCTCTTGCCAAGCCTTGGAGGAGGCCACACTATCAGAAGGCCTTCCCATGGTGGGGAGGCAGATTGCACGCTTACGCCAAGGTGCATGAAGATGGGGCGTACGTGTTAGAGGGTCTTGGGGACTTGAAGTACGTGCTTGAGTTCACCGTGCCCATGGAGTGGGCCACACCGGATCCTGTGGTGTTGCCCACCCTGAACGGGATGGACACCAAGGTCGAAGCCGTGACTCTCGTCCGCGCGGTGAGTGGGCACATTCGCGTGCAGGAGGAGTCGGGCACTCCGCTCCCCAGTGCATGGCTTCGCATCTACTACAGGGGGCCCGACGGCATCTCACGTGACATTCGGACCGAGGAACCCCTGGTGCCTTTTCAACTGACCGACGACTCGGGTTTGGCGGATGTACCGGGGCTACACCCGCAGCGCGTCTACTCAATCCTCGCAACGGTTCCATCGAGGGAAGACTTGGATGCATACCGCCGTGTAACTCACTGGGTCCCCAGCTCAGAGCCCAAGGTGATCGTCTTCAAGAAGCGCTGAGGATGCGAGAGTACGGAGTCATCTCTAAACGGGGAGCCCAAGTCAAGCCCAGAAAGTGAGTGGTGCTCCGCGTCACGACAATCTGGCATTTCGGTACGAGAGCTCGGTGCGCCAGGCCAAGCCTGGATGGGGAGGATTCGGATGACCTGATGAAACCTCGTATTGGAACCCAGTGGGTAGCCGATCCCGTCCGGCCAAGCCGACTGGGCGTACCCGTTCTGGGACACCCGTATTGCGCCGTTGATTCTGCCGCTGAGGATGCCCGGTTCCACCGAGGAGGTATCCGATGGCGAAGTTGCGAGGGGTTCGGCGTGACCGGAGAAAGTACGAGCGCCTGCTGGCCGAGCGTGAGCGCGAGGGGTTGACGCGGGTGGCATTGAGCAAGCGGTCCGACGTTCCAATCTCGACGTTGCAGGAGGCCACACGCTGCTACTCATGGTCACACTACGTCGATGAGAGCGAGCGCCGTAGGTTCGTGGCTGTGCTGACGTATAGGGAATTCAATCCCACCTGAC
>JAGLDW010001838.1 GCA_023145395.1 Lentisphaeria bacterium
TTCGCTATGAGAACGGTGACTACTCCAGCCTCGCCGAAGCCCCGTGTCCGTGCGGCAGAGGACTGCCACTGCTCGACAGCCTGCTGGTTAGACTTGCCGACTTCGTCTACTCGGAATCAGGTCGGCGTGTGACCGCAACTGGCATGCCTCTCGGCCGACTCGCACTGCTAGGCATTACACGGTTCCAGATCGTCCAGGATGAACCCGGCCGCATCGTGTTGCGCGTCATCGCACCGGAAGCGACAACTGCCTCAGCGAAAGAGGCTGTCAAGAACGGTGTAAGAGAACACCTGCTCCCATCTCTTGGACTTGGCATGCACATAGAAGTGGAGTTCACCCAACACATAGAGCCGACCGCCGCCGGCAAGCATCTTCCAGTACTGTCTCGATTGACACCCACTTCTCTGCCACCAGAGACAACCCACACAGATGGACCCAACCCGGTTACGAAGCAGCCCTTCGAATGCTGACCATGCAAGTCAATGAGGGTACACAAGTGAGTTTTTACAATTCGATGACGCGCCATGTACTGGCACCCACATTCGACATCATCAGGGGAACACGCACAATGCGGCGTCTGGCCGAACTGGAACGGTCCCAGTGGCTGCCGCGCGAGCGCATCGAGGACATCCAGACTGAAGGATTGCAGGACCTCATCGCGTACGCGTATCTGCGCGTGCCCTACTACCGTCGCGTCATGGATAGCATCGGACTGAAACCGGCGGACATCAAGTCGCCACAGGACCTCGTAAGAATCCCCCCTCTCACGAAACAGGTCATACGCGACAACTTCGCTAACCTCATCTCCGAGGGTTTCCCACGAAGCCAGTTGCGGAAAGGCAACTCAGGCGGCACCACGGGGGAGCAACTGCATTTCTACTCCACGCGCCATGAACGACTGACTCTCGCGTATGCCCGGTGGGCGCGGTCCCTCCCATGGTCCGGAATGAGCCTGGGCGATGCCCACATGTCCATCAGACAACAGCCGAACCGGGGAGGACTGAAG
>JAGLDW010001839.1 GCA_023145395.1 Lentisphaeria bacterium
GCAGTTGGTCGTTGAGGCAAGCCGGCCACACCTCCGACACGATGCCGATGAGATGGCCCTTCGCATGGACACCCTGATCGCTGTCGGGGGGTTCGTCGAAGTCATCACCGCCTGGCACTCGGGTCTGCTTGAGGTGACCGAGAAGGAAGTGGTCGCGCACACCAGCAGACTTGCTGAAACCTTGGCTCAACGCTATGTCGTCAGCGACTGATCGAGGCTCACAACAGGGACAGCCAGCCCCGTGGCGATCGCTGCGAACCGCATTTGCGGGTCCGACCGCCACCTTCACCGGCCACCGAGCACCGAATCCGTGAGTCACCGACGCGTCGCACCCTGTTCGGAAGGAGCGACGCAGGAACGGTGCTCCTGCGTCGCCGCACTTCCGCATCTTTGCTATCCCGACGAAGCGATAACTCGCTGTGAACCGTCTTGGTCGAACAGTTCTTTGCTCCAATGCTCCAGGACCGCAGCGCTGTCCCAATCATCAGGATGGAAACCCGGGCGATTGTAGGAACGGAAACGCCGCAGCGCATCGGCGGTGAACATCGGGGTGCGACTAAAGCGGTGCAGACTGCGCACCAAGGTGACCGGGTTATATGAGGCTCTATCAGCGGCCATGGACAAGGCAGTCTGCAGAATGAGCTCGCCGAACAGAATTACTGAAGCGATCCGCATGCCCCGTACACGGGTGCGCTCGGTTCCTCCAATCAGCTGATAGACATCGAAGGCAACCGCTTTGTGCTCCGACTCCTCGAAGGCATGCCACAGCAGAATCGGTCGAACCTCTGTCTGGCCGATGAGCTTCTGGGCGTCTTCGCTGGTAAGAATGATTTCTGCCAGCGTAGCGGTGTAGTGCTCCAACGCGGAGGTCATGGACAGCCGCATTTCCGGCGAAAAGCGCCGTTCCAATCGCTTGATCAGGCGTGCGACATGACGGTCGATTCGCGCGGTCGGATACCCCATGACCTGGAGTCGCTCGTTGAGGAGACGATGCTGGTGTCGATGTGTGGCCTCTTGTCCGATGAAACCCTTGACCGCTGTCTCCAATTGGGGATCGTCGATGGAACTCTGGAAGTTCCTGACCGAGCGGATGAAGAAATCCTCGCCTTCCGGGAACGTCGCAGAAAGCACCGCGATGAAATGGCTCATCACCAGGTCGCCATCGACGAAGTGTTGCCGCTTCGTGGAGGTCGGCATCGGAAACCGAACACGCCTGGGCTTTGGCAGCACCCGGGTCCGGGTCGGGGCTTGATCGTCCGACATTTGAGGTCCTTCCTTGAAATTTGGATCTGACTTTATACCTTGTCAGATAAGACTGCCAGACTGTAGGACATGAGTCCAGCACGTGTTTATGGCGGGCTGTCCGCAACTCAACGCGACGCACAGCGCCGCGTGATGTTGATTGA
>JAGLDW010000184.1 GCA_023145395.1 Lentisphaeria bacterium
AGGAGTGGCTGTTGTCCCCGCCGAGGCGAGTCGGCGGTCAAAGTCCGTATCATCCTGAACAAGCCGCCGGTATACAAAGTGGTGATTGCCAGGAATGCAGTGGTGAATCTCGAAATTGACTTGGTTTCGAGTAAACACGTCAGCCGCTCGCGCCACGTCGTCCGCGGGTATTTCGTTGGTGTGCACGATGGCTCGGCTGGGCCAGTGCATGACTCCCGCGCCGGAGGAAAAGAGGAGATAGTCGAAGGGCGAGGTGTCGTCCAGCACCCGATCCGCCGAGTCGAGCGTGCGTCCGGTGGCGGCGGCCCGCACCGTGCCTGCATGCGCTAGGTCACACAGCGTCTGCCGGTCCTGTGCCCCAATTTTTCGCTCGAGATTGAGCAGTGTGCCATCCAGGTCCGTCAGGAGAAGTGCAGTGGGAGAGGCGGTCATATCTTGAGGAACTCCTGAAGGCTCCATACTGTGATGCGGTCGGAAGCGCGTGCCTCCACCAGGTCTGCTTGGGTCCCGTATCCCCAGTCCGCATAGTAGAGTTTTATATCGGCGAGGGTGGGCGCAGCCTCGATTCGGTGCAGTGTGGGCAGCCGGTCCTCCACAAAGTGGATCACGCCTTCCGGATGCATTGTCGCCAGCATATCCAGTGTCTGTTCTTTCCCGACGCCTCGCTCAAGCCCGTAGACCCGCGCCTGGTCGAAATCCACTCCCGCGCCTTGGAGCAGTCGGTGTACGAAGCGTTCTTGCTTTGTGGTCAGGATATAAACTTGGGTGGTGCGCATGACTGCATGAAAAGTCTCGATGGTGCCAGGGAAAAAATCGTGCGCGTCGAGCCATCCGTCGGGATCGTTCCGGATCCAGGCGTCTCTCGCGGCACCGAAAAGCGCGACGAGCCGATTCTTGTCCAACCCATGACTGCGGATGACCCGCTCAAAGAGAGCAACCCCATCGGCGAGCACCGTCTCTGGTGGCACGCCATCCGCAGCCAGACGCATCATGGGAATGGCCTGGAAACCGGTCTCGAGCGCAGGGCGCATGCGCACAAAAGCGTCAAGCACTTCCGGAGGCGGATCGGTGGTGCCCCACTCAGGCCAGATCTCGCGTCCCGCGCGCCAGGCGCTGACGCCGGTTTCCCGCACGCTGTCACAGAGCACGCCATCGAAGTCGAGGGCAAGGATATTCATGGGCTGAGTACGTTCCGTTCTCTCTGATGCACTTCGGGTTCGATCAGGACGCAGTTTCCTTCCCGTGAAGCATTATGTCAAGCCTGCCCGTGCAAAGAACCAGGTCTCCCGTGGGCACTTCATAAACGCAGAGCAGAATATGGAAGGGAGAACGACGACAGACGAAGAGCATGAAGAAGGAGATTCACCACAGAGAGCACAGAGATCGGCGCCGAAACAGAGACAAGGTTCAGGGCAGGGATTGGGACAAGGTTCGAAGGGACACACCTGTGGTGTGCCCACTCGCTCGCGCCTCGTCAGGAACCAAAATGAACAGCAGCAAAATGTGAAGTTATTTCCGCGCCGACCCTGAGTATCCATTGGCATAGCCGAATATCATCGCGCGATTGTCTTTGAACGCTTCCTGCAACTCAAGCTGAAACTCAATGAATGCCTCTTCGGTGGGAAGAATCTCCCGGGATTCAATCTGCCGGAAATAGTCCAGGATCTCACTGCGGTCATCGGCCAGGACCATGTCCAGACGCTTCAACGTCAAATGCGTTTCAAGACTGATCGACGACCGATCGGTTTGCCGCGCCATAGTAGTCCGCCGATGACAGATAGCCTGCTTTCATGCACGCTGTTATTGACTAGCGGCTCTTCTCCCAAAAGCTCTGCACCGTTGTGCGTAGGATCCCGTAGACGCTGGCATGCTGGGACTCTTACATGCTGGAATTGAACAGGTTCTGGCCCATAGGGATCCCAAGTTCCACGCTCGCTCCAGCCAAATGCCCACTGGAGCCCGCCGTCCACAATGTGGTAGACCCCGTTGGTGGAATGCAGATCCACGCCGCAAAACAGCTCCCTCCCTTCTCATTGCATCGCTCATTGCCTTGATCTCCTTGGGGTTCTGGTTTCGTCCGCAGCAGCCAACTTCGCAACTGCTTCTCTTCTTGCTCAAGCGCCGTTGTCGGCGGATGAGCAACCCCTATATGCTTATCAAAGCTCCCGCTGAGCCGCGTGTGCGAACTCCGCAAATCCATGGAGGGCGAACGGCCCGTGAGCCGCCCCAATGCGAACTCCGCAAAAGCAAAAGACACCACCATCACTAGACACCTGTGAGCCACGTGGATGAAAAACGCCATCAGGGTGTTTCTTCGAGCAGGCGGCGAACCTCGACGAAGTTCACCAGAAGCGTCTGTGGCTTCAGAGCCCCCGTTGCGTCGTCTGGCACATCGTGAATGCTCAATTCGGCGGATGTGCCCGCAGCTCGAAACACCCAGATGTGACGATTGAACCAAGTGCGGCTCGCGCGGTGGCTCCGTCCGCCGTAGGCATGGTCGTAGACGTCGCGTGCGGTGTGCTCTGGCAGCAGCTCCCCGCCTGCAAGAGCCAGGCTGATCGCATGCTCCCGGTTCTTTGAAGCACCGTTCTCCAGACCATCGGCGTCCCCGCTATAGAGCCGCACGGTGTACAACGCTCCGGGAATCAGCTCCCGAAGCGTCTGAGTCAGGCGGTTCGCACGCTGGCCGGTTCGTTTCAGAACCACCACGGAGTCTCCAACCGGAGCCGGCAGCATGGTCCCTCTGGCAAGCCCGAAACCCGGCTCCAACCTGGCCTCGATGCCTCCCGGTTCCACGGGCTCGGCGCGCCAGCCGCGCAGTCCATCCACGAAATCGGGATTGACGAGATGGGGCAGGCGGTAGGAGAGTCCGCACACGTCCGAGAGCCTGTCCGTCCGCCCCTCGATGGCGTAGTGCCGGTGCAGACGCCCGAGCCAGTCGATAATCTCATCGTCGGCGGAGCGCAGAATCCAGGCCGAGATTCCGCCAAGATCCTTGAACATGGGATTCGTCGCCATCAGATGGAACTGCATGTCCAGAAAGACCCGGTAGTCGACCGAGGCGAAGCAATCCATGCCGTAGTAGTTCTTCGAGCAGCAGCAGAGGACTAGGATCGTGCGTGCCACCGATCCGGGCATGTCCAGATTCGCGGAGCCCACCCATTGCGTCAGGAGGTGGTCGATTTCCCGTCGCGCGGCATCCTCGTCCGGCTGTTCCCGAAGATACATCTCCAGCGCCTGCTTGTGGCCGTGCCGGAAGAGAGTCTTGCGAAAGGCGCGATTGGCCGCGCCGGCACCCCAGGAGGCAGGACCGTAGGCGTAGAATGTCTTGCCCGCGAAGCGAGGGTCGGCGGCCATTTTCTCGATGGCGGCGGCGTAGACGGCCAGCTGCTCGGGTGTCTCTCTGCTGAATTCGTCGCACATGATCCCCTGGAATCGCTGGAGTCCGAGCGCGTGCGTCCAGAACTCGAAGGCCTGATCGAGTTTCACGCTGGGCCCGGCGTTGAGTCCGGGAATGGTGCTGTGGGTCAGAGCCCGTCCGCCGCGGGCGATCCATGCCTCGAGACGGACCTGACTCGCGGGGTCGATGGTCTCCGTGCGCATGACATTGTCCTGATGGTGACGATAGAAGTTCTCCAGCGTCACATTGTAGTCGTCGAGCAGATGGGGATGCCGCTTCATCAGGTGTTCCCTGCCGCTGGCTGCGGACTCGTACTCGCAGCAGATGAGCTCGGGGATGGATCGGATGTCGAGATGCGCGAGACGTGCTCCCTTGGCGGGAAGGACATGCAGAACATGATCTCCGGCACTCATGTGAAGCATTGTCTCCAGGCTTCCCTCCGGCGCACGGTGGTGCCGCCACAACGCATGGGTGTCGCCTGTATCGATCCGGATCTGGAGGCCCGTCGCACTGTTCCCCGCCAATTTCGCGGCAATGCGGACCCAGCCGTTTCTGGGTGTGGCGAAGGTGTATGAGGTCGAATCCTTGGCGGCCACTGGATCGACGTCCGTCTCCAGCAACCGGATCACCAGGTTGTTGAGGCGCACGGTGGACGGCGCGAAACGCTTCCATGCCGCCACTGCCTCGGGCGGACGCCAGTCCAGGGGCTTGGGCGGGGCGATCGTCTCCAGGGAGATATCGTCGAACCAGGCAGTTCCCGCGTCCTGCCGCAGATACACGACGAGTTGTTCGCACTCCGGATGCGTGGTGAACTCGAAGACATGCTTCGTCCATTCTCCAGCGGCTTCGGTCTTCTGACTGGAATTGTATTGCAGGGCACGCCCGTCTTTCAGGGCCCGGATGCTACAACTGACGCCCGTGCGGACATCCGTCTTGAAATGGAACGATAGACGACAACGATGCTGCCCCCGCAACGCCACGGCCTGGTGCAGCAGAATATTGCCGCCGCCGGAACGCCAGGTGACTCGGGCAGCAGACTCCGACTGATGCCCCTCGGGAACACGCTCGGCAAGAATGTCCGACTTCCCCCCCGTCCATTCCGACAAGGCCCAGCCCGGCAGCCCCACCCCATTCGCCGCAACCGCCTCGAAGCCTGGATTGCGCAGTGGAAGCGGACGCGCGTGCAGCCCTTGGGTGGCAGTCAGCATGGCCGCCAACAGCCAACCGAGAGAAAGAGATACACGTTTCAAAGCGTTCTTGTCGCAAATGGACGTGGACATCTTTTCCCCCGGCACTTTCAGTTTCGGCATGAGGATGCTGCAAAGGGGCCAAGCCTCTGCCCATCAGAACTGCGGCTCACGGGCCGTTCGCCAGAGCTCACGCGCCTGAGGCTAACGCCGCGCAATTTGAACGTGCGCATTGCGAACTGCACAAGGCAAGTAGGTACGCTGGGCCCCAGTGCACCATGCCTTCCGGATACGCTGGTGCACCGGGGCCCGGCGCACCTACCCGGACTGCGCACGTTCAAGTTGCGCGCATACGGGAGCTCTGGTTCGCCCTCCAGGATCCGCGGAGTTCGCAGGGCTACTCGTCCTTCTTCTTGTCCTGGAGCTTGGCGGCTTGCTTGGTGTCGCCGATGTGCATGGTGTCGTAGGCCTGCTGGCTATTGGCGAAGGCGGAACCGATTTCGGCGTGCCCGTGCCAGCATTCCTGGGTGTACATGGGCGCCTTGCGACCGGTTTCCTTCTCGCGCTTGGCGACGAAGGCCTCCATGCGCGCTTTCAGCATGGCGACGACCTCGGGCTCGGCGCCGGCGAGGTTGACAAGCTCCTCCGGATCATGCAGCAGGTCGTATAGCTCGATTTCCGATTTGAAGTGGAAATCGGGTTCGAGGGCGACCATGAGCTTCCATTGCGGCGTGCGCCAGCCGTGCTTGCGCATCC
>JAGLDW010001840.1 GCA_023145395.1 Lentisphaeria bacterium
GGCGCGCGCGGCGGGAAGAATTGCGACAGGAGGGCGAGGGCGGCGTTCGCCTTCAACACCTGACAAGGCCCCGTGGTTTGGTCTCAAGTCGCGAAGGGCCAAGAGGAGAACAAGAAGTGAAGTACCTACTTGTCGGACTGGGGCTGTTGGCCCTCGTCTCGGGAGGGCTCGTTGCCCTCTCTCAGCAGTCGGAATCTGGCGATCTTGGCGTGCTTGCCGGCCTTCGCGGTGGGGAGGTATTGCCTGATAAGGTTTGCGATACCAATGGGGGGGGCAGCGTGAAGGGGACGTGCACGGGCATCGTGCAGCATAGTGATGGCTGTGCTGACATTGGGGCTGGGCTTTGGCAATGCGATCCCTGCCCGTGGGGTCCCAGTGAGCACCACCCGTGCGCCTATGGCACCTGCGATGAAGACCCTAGTCTCACGTTCGTGCTCTGTGGCGAGGATCCGACCGAGGAATGTCCGCAGTGGACGCTTAATTGCGGGTTTGCCGAAGGCGGTGAGTGTACATACAGTGTCAGCACCCGCCCCACGGAACCTCCCGGCGCCTGTGGGCCGTTGGGTATCCAGCAATACAAGTGCGATGGAGGGCCGTGTGTGAGTAATCCCGACACGGTCTTTCCTTGCAAGATCGTGCAGTGCAGCAATCCAAACTGAGCAAGTTCCGGCGTGAGCGAACGCTCAGTCCCAATGTGAGGTTTCTCTGTCGTGGCCTTGCCCCTCTGTCTGTATGAGGACTGGGGGCGAGGCCTTGTCGTGCGGCGCAGCGCAGTTCTGAAGGTGACGACGAGGAGCAGGAGATGAGAGCGGGAGATGAGAAGTTGAGGAAGAGGCGAGCCGTCATCTTGGCAGTTCTGGTGGTCTGTTCGGCGGCGATCGTCGCGTTCGTAGTCTTGAGCGCGGTGAGGCACGAAGGTCCGTCTGCTGGGCTGCCTGAGGGGCCAGCTGACTCCGAGCCTGTCAGGCTGAGGGGTAGTTCCCCCCTTCAGTCAAGCACTCGCCTCCGGGTGGCGGTTCGTCATGACCTGACGCACGCGCCTGTGCCCGGGGCGGTGTGCATGGTGCGTGATTCAGGCGGTCAAGTGGTGGACCGAGCCCGCACGAATGCGGCGGGTAATGCCGAACTCCAAGTGCTCGGGCGTGTCACGGAGGAAGCGCTGACCCTAACCGTCCAGTGCGAGGGCTTTCTGGGGCGCACGATGGATGCCAAGTGCGCGGGTGGGGAGACCATCGAACTCACCGCTGCAGGGGGGGTGGCCGGAAGAGTGACGGACCCGGAGGGAGTTGGCTTGGAGACGGTCGATATCTGGGTGTCCGGCTCAGCCGCTTCCCTGCATCTGAAGACGGGGCCCGGCGGTTCGTACGAACAGCGGTCTCTCGTCCCCGGCACTGAGTTGGTGATGGTCTGTCGTCGAACCGGGTTTCACGACGCACGCCGCACCGTCACCGTGAAGAGTGGGCGCACCACGGTTGACGTTCAGTTGAATCGCAGGCAAACTGCACTGCTGGACCTCCAGTTCCCTG
>JAGLDW010001841.1 GCA_023145395.1 Lentisphaeria bacterium
GTGCTTTCATCATCATTCGGCGCTCGACCAGAACGAGATGTATGCCTGTGCGCGGGAAATCTTCGGCTCTGAGGACGGCTTGCTCGAGCGGGGGTGCGACGTGGCGAAACGCCTCTACGCGAAGTCGAATCATCCGAACATCAAGTCGGGGGACCTGTGCATCACGCTGATCAAGGACATCATCGTGGATGGGGAGCGGACCGAGGGTTTGTGCATCCTGAAGTCGGAGAGTGTGGAGCCGTTTCTGAGCATTTCGGCGCGGGGCGGGGATTTGCAGCTGTCAACCCGGGAGGGGATCAACCCTGACAAGATCGACAAGGGGTGCCTGGTGCTCAACCACCGCGAAGAGGGGGGGTATCACGTCCTGACCTTTGACCGATCGAGCGGGGAGTCCCGGTTCTGGGTGCGCGATTTCCTCGGGTTGAAACCGATTCCCGACGAGGCCTACATGACCAACCAGTATGCCGAGATGGCCGTGGCGTTCGCAAAGGACCAACCGGTGGGGGTGGCGGAGCAAACCGCCAAGGCAAAGGAGGCGGTCGAGTTTTTCGACCAGCGCGAACGGTTCAGCCTGCAGGAATTCGAGGAGGAGGTCCTGCGGAAGGACCCCGAAATGGTCAGGAAGTTCAAGGAGCACAAGGAACGGACCGAACAAGAGCAGGGGCAGAAACTCGACGACTCGTTCGGGATCTCCCAAAAGGATGTCTCCAAGGCCAAGAGACGCGTCGGGGGGGTGATGAAACTCGATACCGGAGTGGAACTGCGCCTCCTGCCCCATTTCCAGAAGGAGGCCATGGAAAAAGGCTACGACGAGGACCGCAAGATGGAGTTCGTGAAGATCTACTTCAACAGCGACTTGGAGCAGCAGTAGCCAAGATCGCCATACCGCCTTACCGGCGCTCCTTTTTCCGGGATTCTTCGCGTTTGGCTTCCTCCGCCTGGCGTTCGAGGAAGTTTGCCGGGTGGCATTGCTTCAGGAACTCCTTGCCGTCAACCGAGAGCGTGACCACGAAGCCGAGGATGGATTCGCGTTGCGAGCGGGACGGG
>JAGLDW010001842.1 GCA_023145395.1 Lentisphaeria bacterium
GGATGAGACGAGTGCATGCGTCAGGTTCGTTTCGGCAAGCAAGCTGCGGCCCACGTTCATTTCGCACCTGTCGCCTTTGCCTTTCTTTTGCGAGGCGGGCGCTACCGCGACGGGAACTCCTGTCTCCACATCCACGAGCGAGACGATGCCGACCACGTCGCCGATGAATTTTCCGTCGAGTGCCAACTGACGGGGGAGAGTGCCCTCGTGGGCCTGCAACCACTCGCTCATGACGCTGGCAAAGGCTTTCGCGTCTAGCTGTCTCAACAGGTTGTAGAATGCACTATAGGAGGGTTCCTTGCGATAGTCCGAGTCGGGTTTGAAGCGTGGCAGTCCCAGTGCTTTGCGCTGCTTCATGGTCAACGTTTTGCCGAACCGGATGACCTGGGACGTGTTGCGTGCACCCCCCATCACAGCCATGGCCAGAATTGAAAGCATGGCGCCGATGTGGAACTGGTGGTTTGCCTTGCGGGGATCAGGCACGTGGCAGAGCGCCTCATGCAAGGACTCCGCCTGAGGCGACGTCAGCGGCAACACGCCCCAGCCGTCACAGTCCGCCCCGCCGATACACTCCGGCGGTAGCGTCAGTCCACACAGTATCTGCGAAGCGTTGGGGCGTAGTGGCTTGACCCAGAGCTTCTTAGGATTTCCGTTGGGCACGTAGAAGTCCCGTCGGTGCCGGGAGAAGCCCTTGGTCAGCCCCAGTGGCGTCCATCCCGCCGCCCGGTAGCAGGTTCCTGATGACGCTTCCATGTCGCAGAACGTCTCGGCCAGCAGCGGCTCGTATCCGTGGGTCTTGCGCCACAGCGCCGGAAGTTTCCGAACCGTCAGCCCGAGTACCTGCGAAGCCAGATTCGGGCGTGTGCCGCGCGCGCCAAGCAACGTGAAGCGCCGGTTCATCACAACCAGTTTCTGGCGCTGTGCGCGGAGCCGCGGTGTCCACCCGATGTGCGTGTCTCGGTCTTTCAGCCGGTAACAGGCCGCCCCCCAGACCATCAGCGCAACCCACTC
>JAGLDW010001843.1 GCA_023145395.1 Lentisphaeria bacterium
GTCAAAAACTTACGGGACGCACCACAGTGGTGTGTCCCCGGAAAGATACACATTCCCGCATTGCGGCGTGCGTGCCGTGCCGGTAAATTCCCACACTGATCCAACCATTTCACGGACAGTGACAGGTCCCGGAGCACCATGCACGGTGCACTGATCACAGCATCTCAGCTAGAACAGGGAGCACAATGAATTTCCGCAGCATCGCCATCGCGCTGTTCGCCGTCGTCGTCCTAAGCTTGTCCTGTTACTTCAACGACTACGTCATCCGGCAGGGCTACATGGTCAATTCTCTGATGCCTACCATCGTGTACGGCACGCTCATCTTCGTGCTTCTCTGCATCAACCCGCTACTGAAGAAGTGGAAGTTCTCGGGACGTGAACTGGCCGTCATCGTGGCCTTGGTCCTCATTGCTTGCGGTATCCCCGGCTGGGGCCTGGTCCAGTATCTTCCCAACGCCCTGGTTCTGCCGCACCACAACGTACGCACCCACCCAGGCTGGGCCCGCGAAGGCGTGGTCGACATGGTCCCCAAGAGGATGCTGGTAGACGTCTCCTCGAACGAGAGCCGCATTCTGGACGGGTTCGTGACCGGGCTCGCGAACGGTGACGAGATGATTTCTCCGGCGCAGGTGCCTTGGGGCGTGTGGGTGCGCCCCCTGCTTGTGTGGGTCCCGCTTCTGCTCTCGATCACCATCGGCCTCCTGGGCCTGGCCGCCGTGTTCCACACGCAGTGGGCCCACCACGAGCAGCTTCCCTACCCGATCGCGATCTTCGCACACTCGCTTCTGCCCGGGGACGATGAGACGCGCGCGGCAATCTTCGGCAACCGTCTGTTCCTGAGCGGGTTCCTGGTCACGTTCCTGATCACGCTGAACAACTACCTCTGCCTTTACTGGCCCGACGTGCTGATCCCCTTCTCACTGCGCTTCGACTTCAGTCCGCTAGCCCCGCACTTCGACTTGCTGGTCAAGGGCCTGGGGCGAAGCCTGTTCTATCCGCGGCTCAACTTCATGATCC
>JAGLDW010001844.1 GCA_023145395.1 Lentisphaeria bacterium
GTAAGGACTTCCCTGACCGCCGGCCTTCAGGCCATAAAAAAGGGCTCCGTGCCTTGATCTGCGAGGCGGCTGCCGCCTCCTCGTCCCATGTGCTCGGAAGGACGGTCCAGACCCTACACAGACGCGGCGCGGTGGGACGCCGGATCGCGTGGATCCTGGGGGTGCACCCGAGCACGGCGAGCCGCCATCTTGCAGTCCTCGAGCCGGAGATTGCCGTTGCCACGGGACCCCGCGGGCCTCGCCTCCCCCTTACTCCAGAACAACAGTGCGCTCTGATCGCGTTCTACTGCCAGAGCACACCGCCGGCCGGCATCCAGCGATGGACTCTGCGCACGGCCGCCGAAGCGATCAACGCCGCACCCGGGATCCTGGGTCGGACCGTTCATCCCGCCACCATCGCGCGTGTCCTGAACAGACACCATCTGCGACCGCACAGGAACTCCTACTTCCTGCACATCCGCGATCCGTTCTTCTTCGAGAAGATGCACCACATCCTCGGGGTCTATGCCAAGCGCTCCGACCATGTCTTCTGCTTCGATGAATGCCCGAACATCCAGGCCCTGAACCGCAGCGGCCCGGACGCGCCCCACACCGATGGCAGCCGAAGCCGGGAGTTCGTCTACAAGCGAAACGGGACGGTCGATCTATTCGGCTTTCTCCAAGTGTCCACCGGAGAGGTCAGGCCCTACTGCCGTCCGACTCATGAAACCAAAACGCTGATAGAGGTTTTCAGCGACCATGTGCGCTCGCAACCAGAGAGCGAGCAGATCCACTACATCTGCGACAATCTCTCACCGCATTTCAACGAGAAATTCTGTAGAGCGGTTGCCCAACTCTCGGATCGTCCATGTCCGCCAGCAAGGGCCCTGGCAACGGCGGAAGAGCGCCGACAATGGCTTCAGAATGAGGAGAAACGCATCGTCGTGCACTTCCTGCCGTTCCACGGATCCTGGCTCAACCAAGTGGAAGTGTGGTTCGGTCTGCTGCGGCGCTACACGCTCGACGGCAGCTGGTTCGAATCCGTGGAGGCCCTGATGGAGGGCATCCTCGCCTTCGCAGACACCTGGAACACCCAGCTCGCGCACCCCT
>JAGLDW010001845.1 GCA_023145395.1 Lentisphaeria bacterium
CGACCTCCGGCTTGACAGGCCGGGCAGCCACCTCCGCCACGAACGCGATGAAATGGCCCCGGGCGGGGAATCCGCGGGGAACCGGATGTCGAGCAGACACCCCCGATCAGTCCCGGGAAGTCCCCGATTGACCCCCTAGTGCTGGGACGGGTGCTGGGACGGGAGAGAGTTGGGCACCTCCTGGGCGAGGGCGGTGGCGCTGGCTGACTCCGGGCCCGCCAGTCGCTGGATCATGCGGGCCTTGAAGCTTGGAGGGTACCACTGCATCTGACGACCTCGACGCTCATGAGAATCATTCGCATGAGCGTTCTCCCCATGGGGCGTGCCTGCCTGCGGGCAGGTGGAGAGGGGCCCCACGGCTCCCGACACCCGGGCGACAACCGCGCTGACACACGGGGCTCTCCGCTCCCTTCTATCGCGCCGCCCCCTTGACTCGCATCGGCCTTGAGTTTCTAATCCTCATGCGTCTGGCTGTCCAGTGCTTGGTCTCGTGGAGACAGGATCCGGAGAGTAGTGCCGGGAGATCAGTACCTGAGGACGGTCGACAGGGGAGTCCATCATGCGATGTGCCTACCTGCTCGCAGCGCTCGGAGCTATCCTTCTTGCCTCTTTGTCCCTGGCAACAGCGGCGGACACGTGCATCGACAAAGTGCCCGCCTCGAAGGCGGGCGCCACCAGTTGGGGTTCCACGACGACCTGCGAGAACACTGACCCGCCCCCGGCAGAGATTGTCTGCCCTCAGAACTTCAGCATTGCTATCGACTGGACCTGCACAACCGCCAGGGCTGGATGGTGCTGCATCCCCGGGACTCAAGTGATCGCAGAAGCCCACTCGTGGACATGTACACCGAATCCGTGTACGCCGCACGTGACGCTCATCGAGTCATCTGGGTCAATCGTGGAGAAGAAGTGCCACGACTCCGAGAACTGTGAAGAGCCGTAGGCTGGCCTTCGCAGGGCTTAGAGGTGCCGGGCAGAGGATTCTGCGGTAGGCAGAAGGGTGGGGGCATGATGCGTCGGAAGACGTTCATCGCTGGGGTGTGCTTGGCGGGAGTGTGCGCCCTCGTAGC
>JAGLDW010001846.1 GCA_023145395.1 Lentisphaeria bacterium
GGTAAGCGCGTTCCACGGGAATGCTTTTTACCTCGGCGATGCAGATTTCCTCCCCCTTCTTGGTGATCACAAGACCGTCATCCGGAGTGAGGATGTCTTCAAATGCCTGGCACATCGGCGTGGCCGCCTTTCCGATGCCGAACAAATACACACGGTCATATTCCCCGAGGGGATAACTGTCTCCACACACGGAAAGAACCTCTCCTCTCTTGAAAACACGATCCTTGATCGACTGGCGGGGGTCCGCCGCGCCAACCCCGGCAAGTATAATTTCACGGGCGATCTCTCTGAATTTTTTTTCCATGACTGCCAAATGCTGGGAATCCGGCGGGACTGGCCCGCCGGGGGAGGCCGAACGGCCCGTTGGAAGAGAAGAGAGAGGAATCCCTCCCCCCTGACCAGGGCGCGAGCGTAGTGGCTCCCCTCTGCGGTGTCAACGAGGGGTCCTAGTGACCCGCCATCTCCTCGATCATGCTGTTCACCGGGATCCCATGAATCCGGTATCCGGCATCATCAGTGAGCAGATCAAAGCTGCGCGACACCCCCGCAAGCGGGCGGATGCGCGCAACCACGCGACCACCCAGTTCCTCCCCCGACTCGAGATCCCCGGCCGGAATCCCACAAATCCGGTGGCGCGCGGAGAGACGGATCTCCCCGCCCCCGACAAAGTGCACCGCCAAGTGGCGCGTCGCGGCGGGATCTTCCTGATACTGGTGCAGCTGCCGCACGCGAACCGGCGTGCCGTCATACCCCGTCACCAGGTCCCCGGCCACAAGCTGTTCCACCGGAACCGGTCCGCTCGGCGTATCGATGGGGGTCCCCTCCACCAGACACCCGAACTGCAACTTCATCAACCCGACACTCGCCGCAGTGCCAATCAAGGAGCAACTGCTCAAAACCAGGCAAGCCGCCACTCCAAGAAGGAAGGGCACACAAAAAGAACGAGTGGCGGGGGAATTTGCCATAAACAAGCTCAAGCACGCACCTGAGGGCGGCTCTCCTGTCATCGGATCCCCCAAAAGGCAACCCGAAAGTCACCACCCGGAGATCCCATCGCCCGCCGAAGGGGCACGCATGGAGGATTGATATACTGCAATTTCTGATCTTCAACATAACCCACCCCGGATAACTTCGCCGCCTCCCCCTTTCGGACTGCGGCGATTCCTTCGCCGCTTTTGGCCGTCCGGATCGTCACAGAGCCCCGCACCGCCGAAGACCGTCCGGGGCCATCCGGACGGA
>JAGLDW010000185.1 GCA_023145395.1 Lentisphaeria bacterium
AAACGAAATTCAAAATGTGAGTAATGGAGAAACGAACATGTGCAATGTGAAACATCTTGTGTCTCCCCGATGGTTCTGTGGTCTTGCGGTTGGCTTGGCTCTGGTCGGCGCGCAGGTGTTTGCACAGGCGGAGAAGGCGAAGACGCTCCAGGTGTTGTTCATCGGCAATAGCTACACGGCGCGACATAATCTCGCGAAGGTGGTCAAGGCGATGGCCGAGGAGGGGAATCCCGGCTTGCGGTTCGCGATCACCAGTGTGATCTACGGAGGACGCAGGTTGGTGGACCACTGGCGTTTGGGCACGGCGAACTATGTGCGGCTCTCGGAGTTGACCATGGACGAGGAGAATGCGACGATCGCCGCACTGACCGAAATGCTGAAGAAGGATCCGAAGGACAAATATGCCAAGACTGCTCTCAATCGGCATCGACGCCTGGCCAGATCCCTTGGACAGCAGCCTCATCCGAAGTGGGACATTGTGGTTCTACAGTCCTATCGGGACGACGCGAAGGGGGATGCGTCGCTGTATGTCGAGTACGCGCCGAAGTTCGCCGAACTGATCAAGGCCCAGGGGGCGCGGGTGGTTCTGTACGAAACGACGCCGCGGACGCAGAATGCCAAGCCGCTCACGTCCGCACCCAAGGCGGAACCCATTCTGGCCAAGGCCCGGATCATTGCGAAGTTGGCGAAGAGCATCGACGCCTCGGTCGTTCCCATGTCGCTGGTCGCCCACCGCTGCCAGACAGAGCGGCCGGACCTCACGCTGCGTTTCATCAACGACGCGCATCTGAACCAGACGATGGCCTATCTGACCGCCTGCACATTCTACGCGACATTGTTCGAGCGCAGTCCCGAGGGACTTGCCCTCGATGCAGTGACGGACATCCGGTTCCTCGCTAAGGACAAACGCGATAAAGACCGTGATGGAGAGCCGATCAAACGAGTTTTCTCGGGCAAGGATCGGGCCGATCTGCAGCGGATTGCCTGGGAGGGATTCAAGCAGTTCGAAGCTTTGCGGGAAAACATGTCCATCAAGTAGCCAGACCCGCCGCGAAAAGGTAAGGAGAGGGAAGGTGACCAGTCATCGGTAATCGGTCATCGGCGGGGGATGCCGCTATTCTGTCAGGTTGACTCCAACAAGAACATAAACTGCACCGCAAGAACACCGATAACTGATGACCGGTCACCTGTCACTGGCCGCGAAACCCTTTTTTTGCGGTGGGTCTAGCCAATATGGCTCGGGAACTACGCGGACTGTTCAGGCTTGCTTCGAGGCGCGGCTATTCTGTCTGTTGAGCGTGAAGCCGTGCGTAGAAACCATCATTGGCGATCAGTTCCTTGTGCGTTCCGCACTCGCTGATCACGCCATTTTCCAAGACTGCGATCTGGTGGCAGCGCATGGCCATGGAGACGCGCTGGGAGACCATGATGGCCGTCTTGCCGACGAGAATCTCTGCGAGCGTGTCCTGGATGCGGCGTTCCGTGTCCGCATCGAGGGCGCTAGTGCAGTCGTCGAGGATGAGCAGTTCCGGATTGGTGAGCAGGGCGCGGGCGAGAGAGAGGCGCTGGCGTTGCCCTCCCGAGAGACTGGCTCCCTTCTGTCCGACGAGGGTTTCGTACTGCACTTTCATTTCGAGAATGAAGTCGTGCATCTGGGAGGCTTTGGATGCCTCCATGATTTGACTCGGCTCTGCGTCGGGATACCCATAGGCGATGTTGTCGCGGATCGTGCCTGCGAAAACCTGCGCTTCCTGTGGCACTACTCCCACGCAGGTGCGCAGCGAGGCGATGGAGATTTTCGACAGGGGGATGCCGTCGATGGAGATGCTTCCATGGCTGGGTTCGTAGAGCCGGGAGAAGAGGTTGAGCATGGTGGATTTTCCGGCGCCGCTGGCACCCATGATGCAGAGCCACGAGCCTGCGGGTATGTGCAGGGACACATCCCGGATGACGGGCGTCTCTTCGCTTTCCCCCTCGGGCGCCGCCGGATAGGTGAACGCGAGGTGCGTGGCGTCGATGCCTTGGCGGATGGGTTGGGGGAATCCCTTCGCGTCGGGCGCATCGGCGATCTCGATCGGGTGGTCGAGGACGCTGGTGATGCGCCCTAGAGTCACTTGCATGTTGCTGAAGGTGATACTGATCATGGAGAGATGGAGCACGGGGGAGAACAGACTCATGGTGGTGGCATTGATGAACATCATCTTCCCAAGAGTGCTCTCGCCGTTCATGACCAATCGCGCGCCCACAAGAAAGATGGAGACGCTGCAGAGCGCTGTAATGATGGTGGAGACGAGCGTGAGGGCGGCGGCGAGGCGCTGCTGGCTGAGAGCGTCGCGCAGGAACACGGCCACGAGCCGGTGGAAGTTGAGAGACTCCTGCTTCTCGCGTCCATAGGCATGGATCGCCTTCATGGCGTCGATCTTCTGACTGCTGAGTCCGAACAGGCAGGAGTTTGTGTGCCGGGCTTCCCGGGTGAGCTCCCTGATCTTTGGGCGCGCCCAGCGGTAGATGGCGGTGTAGACGGGAATCACCATGAAGGCAAGCACGGCCATGCGCCAGTTCGCGATGAGCAGAATCACCGAACCCACGACGATCATGGCGAGGTACATGACAGTGTTCATGATCGTGGCCATCATCTGGGTCTGAACGACCCCCACGTCGCTCATGATGCGTGAAAGCAGACGCCCCGGGTTGGTGGACTGGTGGTAGGACAGGGACAGATCCATGACTTTCTTGTGCATGTCGGCGCGCAGGGACCGGGTAATCTCCTGGCCGACTGTGATGCGGCGGCGGGTCGCCAGCCGGGCGAGAAAGTTCAGGATGATCTGGGTGCCCATGTAGAGCAGCGCGAGAATGAGCAGTTTGCGCGGCGCCTCTGCCGGTCTGTCACTTGTGGCGACTCCACTGCTCATGCGGTGTCCAAGACTCTCGGTTGGGCGCCTTGGCTTTGTGGGGTGACTGCCCTTGTCGCGTTCCCAGATGCGCCGTTCCGGCGTCGCGTCACCACTCGTCTTTGCCGATTGCACGACCAGGATTGTATCGACGACGACTCGTCCATAGAAGGACATGAGATAGATGGAGCAACTGTTGGCAGAGACCAGGAACATACAGCTGAACACGGACCACTTGTTCGGCCAGACGTACTGCCAGAAAAAGCGCCCGAACAGGCCTTGCCCGCCGGAATCCTTCGATTCGATTCGGCGGGCAGGGCGGTATGGGTAGATGCGACGGTGCTCGGCCATTGGTTCTTCAGGTTTCGGGGTTCAGAGCTCGGAGTTCGGACATTTTACCACGAAGACACGAAGGACACGAAGAGTTGAAAATAGGGTGCGGACGCATCATGGGAAAAAACTCGTATCCGCACGCGCTTTCTTCTTTCCGTGTGTGTTGCTCTTGCTTCATTCTTCTGTCCAGTCTTCGTGTCTTCGCGTCTTCGTGGTGAATCTTCCGTCATTCTCTTCCGCGCAAATCTGCTTGTTCAAGGTTCACGTTTTATCCCGACTAGAGGTCACCTTCGTCCAGGACGCCGGCGCCCATGTGTTTGGTGAAGAGATCGTGGTAGCGTCCATCCGGGATCGCCATCAACTCATCGTGCGTGCCCATTTCGCCGATGGTCCCCTTGTCGAGCAGGACGATTCGGTCGGCGTTGCGGATGGTGCTGAGGCG
>JAGLDW010000186.1 GCA_023145395.1 Lentisphaeria bacterium
GGTGTGCGACCACAAAGGATGTGCGCCCCTTGAGCACGCGCTCCATAGCGCGCTGGATGGCTTGCTCCGAGTCGCTGTCGAGCGCGCTTGTGGCCTCGTCCATGATGAGGATCGCGGGGTCGGCCGCCACGGCGCGGGCGATGGTCACACGCTGCTTCTGTCCAACGGATAGATCGACTCCCTTCCTCCCGAGAATCGTGTCGTAGCCATCGGGAAGCGTCATGATGAAATCATGGATTTCAGCCACTTTGGCCGCGTCTTGAATCGCTTCCATACTGGTGCCGGGTCGTCCGTAGCGAATGTTGTCGGCCAGGCTGATTTCGAACAGGAGCGGTTCTTGCAGGACGATCCCGAACTGGCGGCGCAGCGAGGGCAGGTGCAGATCGCGAATGTCCGTTCCGTCCAGGAGAAGTTTTCCCTCGCAGATGTCGAAGAAGCGCATGAGCAGTGACAGCACGGTCGATTTTCCGCAACCCGTCGGCCCGATGAGCGCCACGGTCTGGCCGGGCTTCACATGAAGAGTCAGCCCCTGGATTACGGGTTGCCCTTCGAGATAGTGGAAATGGACATCCTCGAGGTCGACTTTCCCCTCCAGTTGCCGGATGCGCTTGGCACCGGGCTTGCTGGTGATCTCGGGCAATTCACCGAAGATCTCGAACAGTCGTTCGGTGGCGATACTCACGTCCTGGAGTTGTTTGACGATGGCGCTGAAGCGCACGGCCGGACCGAGAAGCTGCATGGCGTAGGCAGTGAAAGCGACCACATCCCCGTAGCTTAGATCACCGCGTAGCACCATTGCGCAGCCGAGAAAATAGATTGTGCTGCGCCCCAGTCCCTGGATGAGCTGAGTGTTCATGCTGAAGGTGTTGGTGGCGACCATGGCTTCCTTCGACAGGCCCAACGCCGAGTCGGAGTGTTCCTCGAAATCGAGTTGTTCGCGCTCTTCCGCGCCGAAGGTCTTCACTGCGAGGTTGCTGACCAGACGGTTCTGCACGCCTCCCGACAGTCGGTCGAGCGCGGCGCGGGTCCCTCGCGTCGCTCTCTTGATCTTGCGGATGTTGAACCGGTAGTTGGCGACGAAGACGATGACGATGAGGGTCAGTAGCGTGGCTAGGCGCCAGTTGATGGCGAATGTCACCGTGATGGCGAAGGTCGCGCAAATCAGGTCGGAGATGATGTTGATGCTCTGGGCGGTGAGCATCCGCTGGACCATGCCGCTGTCGCCCATCAGGCGGTTGACGAGCTTGCCGACGCTGTGGTCGCCGAAGAAGCGCAGAGACATGCCGAGCAGATGGTTGTAGAGGGCGATGCGGATGTCGAAGACGAAGTGCTGTCCCACGTAGGCGATGCCGACGGTCTGGATGAAGCGGGCGAGGGCGGCGAGCAGGGGGATGGAGATCATCAGGATGGCCAGACCGGCAAGACGGTCCGTCTCGCCGTCGGTGAGCACCTTGTCGATGATCGCGCGGGTGATTAGAGGGGGGCACATGGCCAGAATCGAGAGGACAATCGTCAGCCCGAACAGCATGTACAGCCGTCTACGATACGGACCCATGTATCGAAGGATCTCGCCCAGATTGGAGGTGCCGTCCGCCATGCTTCTTCCTGTCGAGCCGTGCCGTCCCTAGGGGTCGGCACGGAAAGGGATGACCGTGCGCCGCCTCGCCCC
>JAGLDW010000187.1 GCA_023145395.1 Lentisphaeria bacterium
CGTCAGGAACCAAAATGAACAGCAGCAAAATGCAAAGAACTTTCCGCGCCGACCCTACGGATCGATATTGAAGAGATAGTACCAGAGATAGGAGCGTCCGGCCTCGCCATAGTACACGCGGGCCTCGGCCGTGGTGCCCGGCGGAATGGTTTTCCCCTGGGAGTCGAAGTCGCAGTAGGCTACGCGGTAGGTGGTGCGCCCCTCTGCCTGGATGACGTTTCGCAGGTGCTTGACGGTGCCCTTGAAGTAGATCGTGTTCATTCCGCGATAAGGGGCGAGGATGGCACTGTATTGTTGCCCCTCGGCAACCTTCGTCGCATAGCGCTCGGCGATGCGCAGTTTGAGCACTTGTTCCGTGCCGCCAAAGATCTCGAAGAGGACCGTCTCAGGCCGGACCAGCTCGCCCACGACAAATTCGTAGCGGAGGACTTGTCCCGCAATGGGTGCCCGGACTTGTTTGGAGCGAAGCCTGGTCTCGAGTCTTTTCTCCGCATCCCGCATGGCCTTCAGATCCTGGCGCATGGACGCTAGTTCCGTGTCGTAGGCCGCACGATCCTTGGCGAGCAGGATGTCGTAGATGGTCAGATCCCTGGCGAGCAGACTGGAGAGCTGAGCCTGCGCGAGTGCGGACTTGAGCTGCTCATCCTCGAGCGCGCTCGCGGCCTTGAGGCCATTTTCGACCAGTTCGCGTGTCCGCTCCAGCTTCGTCTGCGCGTTCTTGAGCTGTAGCCTCGCAATGTTGATCGCGTCCTTGTGATTGCGCTTCTGCTCTTCGAGCGCGACTTTTCGCCGCTCTATCTCGTTGGCGATCTCCGCCTCGCGGCGTTTGAGATCCACCTGCCTCTTCTGGGCGTGCTGCCGGGCCTCCTCGAGAGTGGCCTGCTCCTCGGCGTCGTCCAGCTGGACTAGCACCTCGTCCTTCTCGACGCGCATCCCGCTTTCCTTGGCGACGCTGGCGACCGTGCCCATGGTTCCAGGGCGCACCTCGGCATATTTCTCAGTGGTCACGTAGCCCGTGGCCAACGCGTAGCGCTCGACCTTGATCGCGATGCCGGCGTAGATGATCCCGCTGATGAGCGAGAGCACGAAGAGAGTCCAGAGAATCCGTCTTCTTCTGACGGACTTCTTGGTCAGGGGCAGGCTCTCCCCAACAGTTTTTCGAAAGTCGCCCATGGTTTGATCCTATTAGCTCTTTTTCTTCTTCCGTCCGACAGAGAGGTAGTCTTTGGCGAGCATGCGCACGCCTTCCGCTTCGTCGCCGTAGCGTTTGACGCAGAGAGTGCAGTCCCCGCAATTGCGTTCGTAGCAGTCCCGGTGCACGCGTGCGGGGTACATCTTTCGGAAGGCTTCATAGCATTCGTCGGAACAGAAACAGTAGCGTTCCTGCGACGCGCCAAAGGCGATGTGGGTCATGTGGAAGCCGTCCGCGTCCATTTCCGCGGGGCCGCCACACCACCCGCAGGCAAGATTCATGCGCTCGGCAACCTGCTTGTGACGTTGGTCGATTTCGTTTTCGCTCCAGACATATTCGACCTGGTTATAGGCGTCGCGGGGAATCTTGGCAACGACGAGATCGTCCTTGAGGAGGAGGCAACTGCCCGTTTTGACGACATAGCAGCGTTCCCCTTCGATAGTGTTTCCGTTGCGCATGTGGATGCGCACGGGTCCGGTCTTTGGCATGTCGAACTTGTGCCAGCCACAGGATTCGCAGATGGAGGCGAAGAGGTGCTGGTGAAGGTGGTCGTTGCAGACGGGACAGCGGCCCATCTTGATGACGTGCAACTTCTTGACCGAGTCTTCCGCCGCGCTCTGCACCTCTTTTTCAGCCACTTTCTGAAGGTGCTGCTCACGCTTTCCATCCTCATCCTCCAGGATGGAGATATCCTGTTCGAGGTTCTCCTGCTGTTCCTGCTGCAGAATGCTCTTGTCGAGCCCTGTCTCGTCTAGCTCCAGATCGTCCTGCGATTCCTTGCTTTTTCCAAAAATTCTTGGGAGTGGCATATCAGGGCTCCTGTTTCTGGCTGTCCTTCGGGGCGTCCACTTGCTCCGAGAGCGTGGGGTCGCTGGGACCGAACGCATACCCGACGATGAACTTTAGATTGGCCCAGGCTCGCAGCAGAGCGCCCGCCGCCAGCGCTTGCCGCTGATTGACCGCAGTGAGGTCTTTCTGGGCGTCGAGGACGTTGCGACTGCGCCCCTCGCCCAGGCGAAAGCGTTCTTGCTCGGCACTGAGAGTGGTCTCTGCGGAGAGTTTCGCCTTGGTGACGATGGAGAGACGCTCGCTGGTACGCTCAAAACGAAGTTTGTTGACCGCCAAATCACTCTTGATCGTGATCAGACCCTCGCGGAGTTGCTCCTTGAGTTCGGCGATGCGGGCTCTTTGGCGGGCTTGTCTGGCCTGCGCGCCTCGGGTGCCCACGGCGCGGCGCCAGACGAGGCTCGCCGCCGACCCGAAGTTCTCATCGATGCCGTAGCGCTGTCCCCCGAAGGGTCCCGTGGCCTCCTCGCCAGTCCACATGGCGCCCACACGAAACTCGAGATCATCCTTCATGTCCTCCCGGGCGCGCTTGCGCTCGGCACGCGCCTTGTCGATTTCGCTGAAGATGGCTCGGAAGACACCCCTTCTATGCAGGATGTCTTCCGGTGTGGAGAGGGGGGGCAGAGCAAGGTGGGCCGTCAGCTTCAGGAGCATCTCCGGCCCTGCGGTGACTTGGACGGGCTTGGTATCGCCAACGGTCTTCTCCAGCGTGGTCAACGCACGCTCCCAGCGCTCGAGCGCGGAGAGTTCGTCGCTCCTGCGAAGCGCCAATTCCATGGTTGCCGGTGCGAGTTGGTATTCGGGCACGACCTGCAGTCGCACGAGTTCCCGGGCTTCGGCTAGAAGCGCCTCGAAACGCCTTGTCGCCTCCATTCCCACGACGTAGAGCGCCTTTGCCTCGTGCACCTCGATGTAGGCCAGTTCCACGTCCCGCCGCACCTGTTGCATGATATCGGTCAGACGATCGATGCTCGCACTGTGCTCGGCCAGTGTGGCGGAGCGCTGAAAACGCCATTGTGCGAAATTGCGATCACGAAGTAGAGGCACACGCAGGGCAAGGCCGAGCATGGACTGGAAGTAACGGTCGGGGTCGGCGTCGTTGTCGTGATCGAGATAGCGTTCCGCACCGCCGACGGATAGGTACACGCCCGGTTCGAAGGGCGCTTCGATGCCAATCTCAAGCTCCGTGGAGTCGGTGGCAGTGAAGCTCGTTGTGCTACCGGGAACAGAGGAGCCGTCACGTCCCACACCAAGAGCTGCGTAGAGCGCGGGGTCGAAGAAGTCGAGGAGTTCCTCGTGGCTGGCGAGTGCCTGTTCAACGCGTTTGCACGCAGCGGTCAACCTAGGATTGGACGCGGCAGCGCGCAGTTGCAGATCGATCAGTTCGCGTTGCAGAGATAGGAGAGTGGGCGCGGGGGGATCGACCGCAAGAAGCGGAGAAAAAGCGAAGAGCAGGATGTACAGGGCGGAAAGACGTTTCAAATGTGCTGTCATAATATCCGCGACGCTTCCGCGCCCCCCAATACTCCGTTTGTTGCGCTTCGGGCCGAGGGCGGCGGTAGGAACGTGTGCTGTCGCCGGTAATTGGTCTACTATACCTCGGGAGGGACTTTTTCCCTGCGGCTTGTAGGAGAAAAAACGTTTTTTTTGCCGTGTGCGACTGTCTCTGCCGTCGGTTTCTCGCTGAAGCACTGACTCGTGATTCGCCAAGGTGCCGATGCTTGGTTTCCGCGAGCTGGGAATGGATACCAGATTGCTTGAAAAAAGGGGTGGCTCAAGTAGGTTCTAGGACATCGTGATTCGGGGGGATGTCCCTCCGTATGCACGCAGGATTCCCACGTTTCTTCCCCGGAGTGAATGACTCATGCAGGCATTGAAGGACTTGGCGGATGTTTCAGGTGAGTTCGGCGCGGATCTGCGCTTTGTTTTTCTAGGTGGGGGGAACACATCCTTCAAGACCGACGAAACGCTGTACATCAAGCCAAGTGGTACTGCCTTGGCGAATATTCGGCCCGAGGATTTCCTGGCGATGGACCGGAGTTGCCTGCGACGCGTGTTCAGCGAGCCCCTGTCGGACGATGTGTGGGAACGCGAGGAGCAGGTGAAGCTGCTTTCTGCCGCGGCGGTGCGCCCGATCGGCGCGGGCCGAGCCTCCGTGGAGGCACCGGTGCACGAGGTGATCGACTACGCATACGTCGTCCATCTGCACCCCACGCTGGTGAACGGCATGACCTGTGCGGTGGGAGGCGCCGAGGCGTGCGCGAGGCTCTTCCCGGAAGCGCTCTGGCTCGATTACTGCAACCCGGGATGCACTTTGGCCAAGGTGGTCGCCAAAAGTCTTTCCGACGCGAAGGCGGCCGCAGGCGTCCAACCCAAGGTCCTGTTTCTTCAGAATCACGGTGTGTTCGTGGGCGCGGACACGCTGGACGAAATTCGCGAATTGTATGCTTTGATGATTGCCACGCTTGAGGCCGCCTATTCCCGGGCGGGTGTGCCAACCGAGCTGGCAGTTTCCGAGAACTGTCCCTGCACTGTGTCTGGCTCGGCGCCGCGGCTGCGTTCGCTGCTGGCCGACGAGGGGTGTCGGGCTGTTGTCAACACGGCAGGTCAGTTCATCGCCTCCGAAGGGCCGCTTTCGCCGGACCATGTCGTGTACGCGAAGTCTTTTTCCTATGCGGGGGCGCTGTCAGCGGCAGCTCTGTCCGAGTACCAGCACACCTACGGCTACCTGCCGAAGGTTCTGTCCGTCCCGGGCAAGGCGGTTTTCTGCGCGGGACCGACGCTGAAGGACGCCCTGGCAGCCGCAGTGGCTGCGCGAGACGCCGCCCTGGTCCGTCAACTCACAGAGGGGTTCGATGGACCGCGGTTTCTGGTGGATGCGGAGTGGTCGTTCATTGAGAACTGGGAGGTCGAGTCCTACCGCCGAAAGATTGCTGGCGCTGCGGCGGGTCCGGCGCGTCTTGCCAACCGGGTATGTTTGGTCACCGGCGCCGCGCAGGGCTTTGGCCTGGGCATCGCTCGAGAGTTGGTGGCGGCGGGCGGACATGTGATTCTCGCCGACTTGAATCTCGAGGGTGCGACAATCGCCGCAGACGAGTTGAACTCCGAGTTCGGGGCGGCGCGAGCAGTCCCGGTCGCGGTGAACATTGCGGACGAGGAGTCGGTGGCCGCGATGATGTCGGCTGTCGTGGAGGAGTTTGGCGGGTTGGATCTGTTCGTGGCGAACGCGGGAGTGCTCAAAGCAGGCTCGGTGAAGGAGATGGCACTGAAGGACTGGCAGTTCGTCACAAATGTCAACTACACGGGCTACTTCCTGTGCGTGAAGCATGCCGCACCCGTGATGGCCGCACAGCAGACGGGGGAGGGTGATCCTTGGTGCGACATCGTGCAGATCAACAGCAAGTCCGGTCTCGAGGGCAGCAACAAGAACGGCGCCTACGCGGGCAGCAAATTCGGCACGATCGGGCTCACTCAGAGCTTTGCCAAGGAACTGGTGGCCGACCGGGTGAAAGTCAACAGCATCTGTCCGGGAAACTACTTTGACGGTCCTCTCTGGAGCGATCCCAAACGCGGACTTTTCGTACAGTACCTGGAGACGGGAAAAGTCCCCGGCGCAGAGACGCTGGCCGATGTGCGCGGATTCTACGAGGAGAAAGTGCCCATGGCCCGCGGCTGCACCCCCGAGGACGTGGCGAAAGCCATTTTCTACTGTGTCGAGCAGTGCTATGAGACTGGGCAGGCCATTCCGGTCACTGGTGGCCAAGTCATGCTGAACTGATGGGTTGTCCGCGCACGTTCCGACCCGCTATTCAGTGTCAGCAGGCGCCGGCGCGCTCCCGCAAGCATCCAACCGCACAGCATCGACCGTGTAGAACTCGCAGGGGCCTAGATCAGGCAGGACTTCAGGTGCTGTTGTAGCCACGTGGCGGCGAATGTCCGTGCACAGTTCGCAATGGGATCGATAGGTGTCCCCAGGGGTGAAATCCGCCTCGGTCCGAGCCCGTTCGAGCAGCGATCGCAACCCACCACCGTGCAATGTGGTCAACGTGGGATAGACTGCGGGATCCAGCGGCGCACCGAGGTCCTCCATACGGACGAACATCCCCACACAGCGTGCGGGAATGTAGTGTCCATGCATGTCCACATGGAAGTGACTCGTGTTCGTGAAATCGGCACATCGGCGCGGAGCGCCATCCAGCGCCTCCTCCCAGGACATCTCCGACAGGAACGGAGCCAGCGTCTCCAGCGCACGTCCCCCGGGCGTGACTCCATAGCGCTCAAGAAGAGTGCGGAGATATCCCGCTCCGTAGCGCGCCTCGTATTCGTCAAGCCCATGCGCGATCGTGTCGTCCAAGGCATCGATCTCGTCGAAGAACTCCATCCGCCAGGGAAAGACGTTCATATTTGTCCGGCTGCAGGCGGCCATCACCTCCTTGACCTTGCCGAACGGGATGTGGGCATTGTGAAAGGGATCAATGCTCAGCAGGAGCGTGCCGCAGCCAAGCTGGATCAGCTCGCGCAGCAAGTCGTCTGTGCCCGATGCGTCCCGAAACCAACCGCAGTTCGTCTCGACATAGTCGATTCCCATCCCCTCTTCATCCGCGATGCGAAGCACCCGCTTGAGTCCCCCGGCGTCCAGAAAAGGCTCTCCACCCCCAATATGCATGGAGCGACAACCGAGGCTGCGCACCCGGCGGAAGACAGCGCGCGCAACATCCTCCGAGATGTAGCCTTTTTCGCGGCGGGGACTGCTCCTGTAGAGACAGTGCGCGCACGATGAGTTGCACACGTAGTTCGTCATCAGACCACCAGAATGCAAAGAAGCAAAACACAGATCCGTCATACACGACTCCTGGTCGTAAGTGATTGGAGGGTGGGGATTCGAATGTATCATCGCGCCTGCAAAGGCGCAATTTGAGATCTCGACCATTGGAGAAACAGGCGGATTGGTCATCCACGGGGCAGGCTGTACGGTATCGATATAGAGAAAAGGCAATTCGCCGCAGAGCGCCGAACAGCACTGCGGCACACACCTATGCGAGGAAGGACACTCCCATGAAATCAGCCATCGTGGCAACTGAATTCGACGTAGCGGGTCGTTTGGTCAACGTTCAGCCGACAGGATCGGGGAACGTCAACGACACCTACATGGCCGTCTTCAGAACCCACTTCTCCGAGGAGCGCTTCATCCTCCAGAAGATCAACTCCAACGTGTTCCCGAATCCAGTGCAGGTCATGGAGAACATGCGCACCATCACCGAACACGTGCACAGACGGCTGGAGGAAACCGACGAGGATGCGGACCGCGTCTGGCAGTTGCCGCGGATTATCCCCACAAGAAACGGACAGGACTACCTGCTCGACGAAGAGGGGGAGTATTGGCGCGCCATCACCCTCATCGCCTCCGCAAAAACCCACGACTGCCCTCAGAGCGTCGAGCACGCGCATGAGGCAGGCACTGTGCTGGGGCACTTCCAGCGCATGATCAGCGACATTCCCGTGGGAACGCTGCATGACACGCTCGTGGGCTTCCACGTCACACCGTCCTATCTGGAAAAATACGACAAGGCATTTGCGACCGAACTTGGACAGCGCCGCGCTCTCGTCTCCACCAGTTCCCGCTTCTGCAAGCGCTTCATCGAGAGGCGGGGAGGCTGGTGCAGCGTGCTCGAGGATGCCCGCGAAAGCGGAGAACTGCAACTGCGCCCCATCCATGGCGATCCGAAAATCTCCAACATCATGATCGACGACTTCACTGGGAAAGGCACCTGCATCATCGATCTCGACACGGTCAAGCCCGGCCTGATCCAGTATGATTTCGGCGACTGCATGCGCTCCTGCTGCAATCCCGGCGGGGAGGAGACGCAGGATCTCACCGAGATCTATTTCGACACCGATCTCTGCGAGGCCATCATCTCGGGATACATGTCGCATGCCGACGAGTTCCTCACCGAGGCCGACCGCCACTACCTATTCGATTCCATCCGCCTCATCACCTTCGAGCTTGGGATCCGCTTCTTCACGGACTATCTCGAGGGGGACGTGTACTTCAAGACGCAATACGATTCGCAGAACCTGAACCGCGCGCGCGCCCAATTCAGACTTTGCGAGAGCATCGAGACCCGCGAGAGCCAGATCCGACGCGCCCTGGATCGCCGCTGACACACCGTCCTTCCGAAGTGCGGATTCCGCAAAGCGTGTCCTGAATGTGGGAGACAAACAAATAAAAGTTCATAACAAAACCAGTCCACTTGACCATTTTTTCGCTGTCGCGAAAAATGACAAGTGACTTTAGTGTTGGCTGGATGAAATGATGATCGCACTTGATGGCGCGGAATGATTTGGGTCAGAGTTCCGTCTTCAGACGGCAGTTGCAGCGACGCTTCAGCGAGCGGATTCGGCACGGACCTGGCTGTGAGTCCGGGGGCTGAAGCCTCCGGTGGGCTGCCGCGTAAACGCGGAACTCTGACGGAGGCGTCCACCAGACAACGCGTAGAGTAGGCGCCGTTCCCACAGAACATATTGACACTGTGTGATTATGCCTCTGGAGTACCTGTCTCCGTGTTAGATCGCGAAATCGTCTGCGAAAACGGTTTCCGTTAAGCTGGTGTTTAGCGAGCCGCTCAAGTAGGTTCGCCGAACTCCGGTGAACTTTCCGGCGACTGACCCTGTGCAATGCGCAAAACGAAAAAAGGATGCACTGAAGCCCAGCGCACCTACTCTGACGCCGAGCTTAACGGTTACACGAAATGCCCACTCCAAGCCTCTCAAACTCCCTGCAATGGAGCTGTCGCCTTGAAGAAGGACAGACTGTCAAGTCCTGACGAAAAGTCAACCCCCTTTGGGGCACTGGCATGCCTCGTCGGTTGCGCTGGGGCTGGTGCCACGTTTGCGTTCCTGGTTGTCGCGCATGGAATGACAGGTGCGGTGCCCCCGCCGTTACTGATTGCATCGGCACTGGTAGGCCCGGGGCTCGGGGCGTTCCTCGGGCTGAAGCGGAGCAGGCAAGTCTCGCCACGACAGGTCCTGCTCGCTGGCGGTATCTTCTCGGCGTGTTTGGCTTTCGTGTGTTTGCTTGGGTATGCCGAGAGCAGACGTTTGGCCAACCTCGGCGTGGTACTATTGAGCGCGGTCCACGCGGTCTCGCCGTACCTCGTTTTCCAGCTTGTCTCACCGAGGACCCCAAGATCCGAAGTATCCAACTAGTTGCGCCTTAGGGTCCGCACGGAAAGAACTTCACATTTTGGCGAAAGCGTCGGATGGTCAGACACAAGGGACAAAGAGGAAGGATGAAGAGGGGGATCAGGAGGAGGACATCCGGACGGAAACAGGATGCCGGGGACGGCTAATCGCCGCCCAAGATCCTCACGTTCGGGGATCACTTGATGATGAACAGCGCCTCAGTGAGCTTGGCGCATTGATCGTAGGACATGCGGTCGTAGCCGGGTTTTCCCCAGCTGTCCGAGTACAGGATCTCCCGCGTCCGTGCGTTGTAGCCCACGATTAGCCGCAAGTGCTTGGGCACCGTCCAGAAAATGGGGCTGCCGGTCGATGCATACTTTACGATGCACTTCTCGACCCATTTGTCGATGTAGCGTCGATCATCCCGCCGGTTCTTCTTCAGCAGTTTCTCCTCCTTGAAGGACATGTGCAGCTTGCGCGTCACCTTGCGGGTCGCATCGCGAATCTCTCTCAGCAGCGTTCCCTGCGCGCCCATGGTCTCCATCATGGCGGCCATCTCGTTCATCGTGGTGTCGCGTCCGTAGTACTGCACAATTCTCGCGAGGGTCGCGGGTCCGCAATAGCCCTTTGGTCCTTGATCCACCATGGGAACCACCATGAACACATCGCCCACCTTCACCACTCCCGGGTGTTTGCCCGCCTCCTCCTCCGAACCAATGCGCACCACATCCTTCCGCGCCTTCTCGCGCAGGCTGCGCCCGCCCTTTTTCTTCTCTTTCGGCGCTTCCTCTTTGGTCAGTAGATACTCGCTCGACTGTAGTCCGACCGTGTAGTACTCCCCCTTCATGGGAAGGAAGGCGACCGTCGTCGGGCCGGCCCGGAACCAGGACCGCTTCGCGCGCACTTTGGAGACACTGCTTTTCGGGGCACCACCACGCTTGAACTTCACCCCCCCTTTGCGCAGGGAGTTGTACAGAGCCTCATAATCCCGCTTGCCACTCTTCTCCAGGCGAGCTTTGCGATTGTCGTACTTGTCGTCGATGTCGCCATCGCCCTTGTTCCAGTAGTCAAACCGAAACTCCGCCAACCGTCCCGCATCGAACACGGCCACCATGGCGACCACCGGATAGCCAAACAGGGTGATGGAGGACTTGGTCAGAGGATCGTTCTCGATGAAGCAGACCGGTTGCTTGCCCTGCATTTTCTCCTTTGCGGTCTGGATGTAGCAGCAGCGAAACGTCTCACGCTCTCCCTTCACCAGCTCCGTAGTCCAGTGCGCCTTGTACTTCTCCACGAACCAACCCAGAAAATCGACTTTGGTCTGATGCCAGAATGCGCTGTCCTGCGGCCCGACGGGCGTTCCCAGGCGTTCTAGAAACTCCTTTGGCAGTTTGTCCAGGGGTGCATAGGCGTCGCTGCGTTCGTCCTTGGCCGCATTCGCGCGGGGGTCATGCGCGGCATCCAGTTCCCGAGCCACCACCGCCAGGCTCTGCGGGGTGTACACGCTGCGTTTCCTGCCCGTTTTCTTGCTTCTGACCCGCTTGCGCGTGGATATGGTCTCCAGTGTGACCACCGTGTCGCCGCGTACGTAGTGGCGCGGTCGGGTGTACAGCGTCCGTTCCTCGTTCCGGGAGCGTTTTCCCGTGACCCCACGCGTTCCCGCCCAGCTCCGCAGCGCCTTGTCCAGCGCCTTGTACATGTCACGGGCGTTGTCCGTATCTTCGCCTTCCGTGCGCTCGTACACCGTGAAACGCAGGTGGTCCAGAAACCCGTCCACAAACTTGACGCGCCCGGACAGCGCCTTGGCACCAAAAACGTCAATGGAGGGACTCTTCGGGTCGCGAGGGTAGAGAACTGCCGTCTTGTCCGTGTCATCCTTTCGAAAGAAAGCCGCCGTGTGCGGGCTGGCGAAGTCACGGATACCAGTGGCCCAAAACCGGTTCTCCGGCTTGAGCAGCGCGTCCAGGCTTGCCAGGCTCCGCCAGGCGGCCGCAAGGTTTTCCATAGGCTGCCGACCAGCCCGTTGCAGAAAGAATCGTGCAACACCCGAGGCGTCCACACGCCAACTATCCTTGAATTTGACGACTCGGAATGGAGGTTCCGACTGCCCCGGCAGCACGCGCCGGACAAGCGCCATGCGTTCGTTCACAAACCTCTCGTCCGCTTTTACCTTGTTCCCGCCGCCCGCATCGAACTCCTCTCCCGCCTTGATCGGCTGGAACTTCAGCCGTCCGATGGAGAGAAAAATCCCGTTCAACTTCTCGATGGACGGCTTCTTCCCCGCCCAGAGAATGTCGAGATTGGGATTTGGCAGAGCGAGCTTGCGGATGGATTCCGCATCCTTGAGTTCGAGCGCGACGAAGAACTGTCGTAGCACCTTCGCCTCGGGCGCCTCGTCGTAGAGGTTCTCCTGCGCTCGCGAGGGAGGAACGCCAAAAAAAGGCAGGAATGCGAGAATACACAATATCTTTGAAAAGCGAATCATCATGTCCGTTGTCCCCTGGAGGGCGAACGGCCCGTGAGCCGCCGCGCATCATGTCCGTTGTCCCCTGGAGGGCGAACGGCCCGTGAGCCGCCGCGCAATCCGAGCACCCTCGGTCCCGGAGGTCCCGAGCCACCGAGAGACATCTGCAATAGTGGTGCGGGACGTCCCGGACCGCGAGTCGGCATGCAACCGAGCACCCCGGTCCCGGAGGTCCCGAGCCACTCCACGAACCGGGCACCTCTAATACGACCCCAACTCCTTCGCCAGGTTCACGATTCCACGGAAGTCCTCGAGACTCACGCTCGAGGGAACCGAATGGTCGCTGCTGAAGATATAGCCGCCACCCTCCTTCAGCACAGGCAGCGCCCGCTCCATCTCGGCCCGAATTTCCTCCGGACGGTCCCAAAGCAGAGCGTTGAAGCCACCGTGAAGCAGTAGGCGGTCGCCAAACTCCCGCTTCAGGTGCAGCGGATCCATCCCCGCCTTCACCTCAAGCGGGTTGAGCGCGTCCAAACCGGCATCCACAAGCAGGGGCACGAAGGGATTGATGTCGCCACACGAGTGCAAATGCGCCTTGATCCCCTTCGCATGCGCCCACTCGATGGCCTTCTTCTGAAACGGGAAGACAATTTCGCGATACATGTCCACACTGAAGAACTGGTTGAACTTGTAGCCCATGTCGTCGGGCCAGCGCACAGCGTCGAACTCGTAGCCGGCATCCCATACCATGTCCAGAAGCTGCAAGTTGACATCCAGCAGATGCCCGATCATCTCGCGCACCCATTCCGGCTTCTCCACCATGGCGAAGAGCATGCGCTCCGTGCCCACCACCCATGAATGCAGCACATCGAAACCGAACCAGAGTCCAGCCTGGATCCAGTATCCGCGTTCGCGCCAACTCCGGTAGTCTCGCTCGAGCACCGTCCAGTTCACCCGGTCCCGCGTGGGCTGGATCCGCTCCTTCGCCAGCCGCCAGGAGTCGGGGTCCACGATGGTGAAATCGAGAAATTCGGGCGTGCTGGCGGCGTGCTTCCAGCTCTTCTGCGTAGCGCCCCAGCGCGTGGTGTACACACGGTGCTCTTCGGTCTCCTCCAACGTCTTCGCCTCGAACCGCGGCGAAGTGTCCGCCGAAATGCCCACAACGTGGTCGAGCCCAAAGAAATCCACAAAAGAGACGTCTCTGGGCATGCCCTCGCTCTGCCAGCG
>JAGLDW010000188.1 GCA_023145395.1 Lentisphaeria bacterium
GCGTGTCGCCCCCGACCGCCGCGCCCTGCGAACTCCGCACATCGATCAGGCATTCGAGCAGGTCCGCCTGATGATAGGCGCACTCGTGAAGGTCCTCACTCAGCACCGATCTACCTGCGACTAGGCGTTGTTGTCCCACCGGGAAATCATAGAGGCGACAAAGCTTCGTGTGCGGATTGTAGAGTTCTCGCCGCATGAACGCGATCAGCGCTTCCGCTTTGTCTTTTCCTGTGGCGCTGCCACTCCATGTCAGCACTCGGGCCATCTGACCATAGACCCACGTGTGGTACTTCTGCCCATGGGTCTCCCACTCTTCCCAGCCGATGCTGCCATCATCGTTCACGCAAGTTTCGAGGAAGCGGATTCCGTGGGCAAGTGCTCTGTGAGTTCTTGGCAGGAGCCGCCCCGGCAGCAGCGCGAGGTCGATGAGATTCTGCAGCGCCCAGCAGACTGTGGCCGAATAGGAGATGCTGTTGTCATCGGGAATGTCCGAGTAGGGGAACATGCCATTCTTCCGCTGGGATTTCAGAATGGCCTTCACCGCGCGCTCGGCGGCGGCGTGGAACTGGCTCTGTTCCACGGGATCGGTGGTCAGCCGTCCGGCGACAAGCAGCGTTTCCGCCGCATGGGCCGAGGCGTTTAGGACGAGTTTTTCAGGGGGATACCCCTCGGTGTGGAGAAAGTTTCCCGGCGTGGTCTCGACGGTCAGTTGCCAGCGGGCCGCTGCAATCAGAAACTCCCGGTACTCATTCTTTGCCGGCAGCCCTTGAAGCAGGGCGCCATAGAGCCCGTGGCAGACGATGCCCAAAGAGATTGAGCTGCGCTCGTAGGGAAGGTGAAACTGGGAGGGTGCCTCGCCGTTGGTGATCTCGAACATGCCCCCATCTTCGTGCTGCCGTGTGACCACCCAGTCAAAGGCCCGTTCGGCGCTGTGCATCAGGTCGCTGTCGGGATGGGTCGCCGCCAGCCTTGTGAACGCCAGGCCGGCACCCCCGACAGTTCGGTTGTGGTGACTGCCCCCGGCACGATAATCGACAAGGGGATTGTGATAGGCGAGTTCGCTCCAGATACTGCCCGCGAACTCGCCCACCGGTTCCTGACAGCGGACCAGATAGGCAAGAATTCCGTCGATCAGCTCCGTAATATTTTTCATAGGACACTCCGTCCTCACGCTTGCTCCAGCACATCCCACTCCCGCTAAAATGCAAAGCTACTTCCGTATCGACGCAGGGGCAATGGAGCGCTGCCCCAGACCCCGCCGGGGAGTCGAAACTCCCCGGACCCCACGTCAAGCTTCGGCGGACGCGCCGGTCAAGGCACCCGGCTCTCCGTCCGCCGAAAGCGGTGGTTCTCGCTGGCGCGCCCCAGAACGCGCC
>JAGLDW010000189.1 GCA_023145395.1 Lentisphaeria bacterium
ACATTCAGAATATCGTTTGCAGCGGGCCTACACCGACGCCCGGACTACGAAAGCGATACGGACGTTGTGCCGCACGCTCAATTCCAGCTCAAAATAAAATTCAAAATGTGAGTTAGTAGCTCACTGGGTACTGCGGATGTGGTAGAGCGCGATCTCGCCGGGGGGCACGTCGATCCGTAGGATTTGCTCTGGCCTGATGTCTTTGTTTTTGCGGAGTTCGCGAATGGCGGCGACATCGGCGTATGGCAGCGTGATCTCCGCCTTGCCGTCCGGCGTGCGCTGGTAGTTGCCGACCAGCAGTAGCATTTCTCCGCCCGGATGCGCGTAGGCGCTGTAGGTCAGCAGCGGATTGCTGCCGACAAGATGGGTCGGGCCGCCATCGGCAAGAAGATCTTCAAACGGCGCCAGCAATGCCAGCGCTTTCGCATGGTAGTAGTACTCCGCAGGCGTGTCGAAGTCCTGGAAGCAGTAGTAGGTGACACCGGAGCTTCCGTTCAAGAAGGTCTCCAGGAGCATGGATTCCGCCGTTTTCGGGACAATGTCCCCGTAGCAACCCGTGCTCAGCCAGGGAATGTTCGCGCGGCGCCGCATGATCTCATAGCTGTCGCGGATCGTGTTGTGCACCTTGAGCGAATCGCCCTGGCAGTAGAGGCTTGGCATGCTGATGTCGATCCACTGGGGATGGGCTTTGGCGAAGTCGTAGACCTTGTGGTAGAGGGGGCGTGAGGCGTAGGTGTTGTAGTGTCCGACGATTGGCATGGGCAGTCCGAGCTTGCGGGCGCGCGCCGCGATTTCGCGGCGCATGTCCCTGAGCATTTCCGTGCCGCAGTCGGTGAGGAATTCGTTCAGCGGTTTGCCGCTCTTGGCGAGTTTCTCCTGGCAGCGCGTGCAGCGCGTCGCTTCGTTGGCGCCGTGGTACCAAAGCTCGATATCGTAGAACACGTACTCGGCGCGGGTCAGCTCAAAGCAATCGCCAACACGCTTGATCTCGTCGTTGTAGGCGTCGCCGCGATAGGATGGGCAGGTGTGCTTCGAGTGCGTCCCGTCGGCGAACTGCGAGTAGATTTCGGAATTCTTCCTGTGCTTCTTTTTCATAACGTGGAATGGAGATTCGTTGTAGACGATTTTCATGCCGTGTCGACGGGCCTCGCGCAAGTGCTCGGCCAGTTCCTCCGACACTTGGTTCTTCCAGTAGCGCGGGAAGGTGGAGAGGGCGTTGAAGCCCAGGTGCTGCCAGGCTGTGAAGAACTCCGGCCACCTGCGGGAGTGGCCGGTGCCCATCCAGGCCAAGCTGACGTGCAACCGCTTGAGCTTTGGCACTTTGGGAATGGCGAGCGGCACAAGCGGCATCGTGGTCCGGTTGGGAGCGACACCGTCGCAGAGCGCGTAGAAGCATGCCGTCGGCTTCGACGGCAACGGGGTCTCCGGATCGATTTGGAAGTACAATGGCCCCATGATCTTCCAGTTTCGCAGCCAGGGCGGCTTCTTGCCGAAGCGGATGCGGTTCATCGCTGTGCCGTCGTCGTCGAACGGCTCGATGGTCACGGTCTCCGGCGCGGTCGGACTGGCCAGTGTCACGGCGCGCGGAACCTCGATGATGTAGGTGACGGGTTTCTTGCGGTCCGCCCCCTGGCGGCAGTCTGTGGTCAGGAGGATGTTGGGGGTGAGAATGTTCGTCGAGATGTAGAACTCGTTTTTCAGAGGGCCGAAGGCAATGCCGTCCATGATGACCGGGGCCTGATCCGCGGGGGATAGTGAAACCGTCTCGGCAGCGAAATCGCCTTTGAACACGGCAATTTCATCAAGAGCGAGGAAGCCGCTCTGCCCAACGATGCGGAGCCCGACGAACCGGCCCTTGGTTTGGAGTTTCATCTCGAATGGGTAGACGTAGGCCTTGCCGTTCTCGGGCAGATAGAAGGTCTTTTCCCAATCGGCCTGATCCTTCTCGCCCGGCATCAGCTTCTCCAGAGCCGCGACGCGATAGAACGTCTTGCCGTCCAGGCTCACGACCGCCTGGATCCGGCGTGGAAAGAGAAGGCTGCCTTGCTCCGCACCGCCCAGAATCCGGGCGGCAATGCGGCCTATGGGTTGCACTTTGCCGAGATCCAGAACCATGTTGATGCCTTCGGTGGCGGGCATGCGCCAGGCAACCGCATTGCTTGCGAACCAGATCTTGTCATGGCGGATGGAGGAGAGTGTGCCATCGGTCAGGTCGAGATGGTCCGTGTCGCCTTTCTTGGTCAGGCTGTAGTCCGAGGGAATCGAGAAGCGCACTGGTCGCCCTAGTGCCAGGTTCTCGCCTGTGCTTGTCAGCCTGTGCCAGCGCAGACGCATGGCTTGGGCGCGTGGTGTCAGGCCGCCGCGAGTCGCCCAGGTGTTGGGCAGTGCCTCCTTCGCTTTGATATCGAGCGCGAACGTGTTGTACGCATAGGTGTCCTCCTCGGCAGCCTGGACCCAGGCGATGATGGCATCCGCACTGGAGGCTGGGCGCGGTTTCGTGAGGCCGAGTGCGTCGGTGTCGATGGTGACCTGACGCGAAAACACGCCGTCGCCCGCCGTGCGATCACCGTCTTGTCCGTCGTCGCGTAGAGTAAGCTCCTGGTCGCCGGTGAAGCGGAACGGGATCATGTTTTTGTAGGTGAAGCACTTGACGACTGGTGGCTCTTCCAGCAACCCTGGTTCGGAAACGTAGCTCAAGCGGACGCGGTCACCGATCTCGGCCGTTTGATTTGCCTTCCCGGATTCGACCAGTTCCATGAGCAGACCCGCGTCGGCTGTCTTGCCGAGTCGCAGCCAATCGACGTCCGCCCAGCCTCCCGGCGACTTGCCTTGATCGCCGTGTACGACCAGCGAAACCTCGAGCTTGCCAGTGCGTCCCGCGAAACCGAGTGCGTGCAGATCGACGGTTGTGATGCCGGTGAAGAGGGCGACTGTGTGGGCGCTGCCCTCTTCCCCCAGTTTCAGGGAGAGTGCCGCGAAGTGCTCAATTCTCTCGATTGCCCCCGCGCGCACCTGTAGGTAGCGGAATCCGGCTTCCTTGCGACAGTCGAATGCGAACAGGCGTGTCAGCCGTCCCTCCGTGCCATCCCCGGTCTTGCGCAACCGTACATTGCCTGCCATGAGGGCGGCGCTGGCGTCATGGGCGACCCAGCCCTTGCCGGGATCCGCGGCATCCTGCTGCAGTGTCTCGAAGTTCTCCGTCCACAAAAATGCGCCAGGCGCCGCGCCTTGAGCCGATACAGCGAGCAAGCAGATCAGGCATATCAGGTTAATAGGCATTGTCTTCATCACGATGGATTCCTCTTGTTTTAGGGTCGGCACGGAAAGTGCGTTGGGGAAAGTCACTGTAGCGCGTCGATGCGGATAACCAAAAAGAGCTGCCAGCCTGATTCACGGCGCCAGAAACTGTGAGACACAGCACTGGTAGAAGGGAGGGCTAGAAATTCCCTCTATCCCGGCAATCTGGCGATTTTTTTGCTGCACTTGGTACATCCTGCGATAAAACACTAGAAACTTACTGCGTTGGCGGCAAAAACCAACGATCACACGTCCGAAGTCGATTGTCTATCCCACGGAATGGTGTAACTTACCGTTATCGTGGCAATTTCTAAGCATCTTCGGGAGAATCATGATGATGCCTGACTATAGCAGCACGGATTTCCCCGCTCGAATTGGGGGATTTGTTCGCAGCTGCCGGAAGATGGCGGGCCTCACACAACTTGGGCTCGCCGAACTGGCGGGGATCGGGAAGACGGCGGTGTTCGAGATCGAGAAGGGAAAGGCCACTGTGCGGCTCGATACCCTTCTTGCAGTTTTGGATGTGCTTAGCATTTCGCTGGAATTGGTTGGCCCTATGGATACTGAGGAGACGGGCGATGCGTAGAGGACGGGTGTTCATGCATGGTCTTCCTGCGGGAATCCTCGTCGAGGAGAAGACGAACCAGCGCTACCAGTTCGACTACGATCCTGAGTACACCGGTCCACCTGTATCTCGCACGATGCCCCGTGCCAACTCTCCCTATGTCTTCGACAGCTTCCCCACCTTCTTCGACGGATTGCTACCCGAGGGAATGATGCTGGAAGCGCTTCTCCGAAAGCGGAAGATCGATCGTGACGACCTGTTTGCCCAATTGCTGGCCGTAGGAGGCGATCTAGTCGGCGCGGTGACTGTCGTGGAGGAGACGTCAATATGAGACGATGTCTCATCACCTACGAAGAAGTGGCCGAGGACGAGCATTACTCTGGCGTGGGACTCCGCAAACTGTCGCCCCGCCTGACCTCGCTGGCTGAGCTGCCCTATTCAGCGGAGGAGCAGCGGCGCGAGTCGGCAATCCGGGTGGGGCGCATGTCCATTCAAGGTATGCAACCGAAACTGAGTGCCTGTTTGGAGGCTGGTGCGGGACGCTTCAAGATTGTCGATACGGGAGGACGGTACCTGATCAAGCCACAGAATTCCCCGTATCCCGAACTGCCCGAGAACGAGGATTTGACAATGCGGCTGGCTGAGATCGCCGGGATCGAGACACCTCTGCATGGACTGCTGAGATCGCGAGACGGAAGCAGGAGCTACTTCATCCGCCGCTTTGACCGCCAGGGAAAGAGGAAGTTTGCGGTCGAGGATTTCGCGCAGTTGGCCGGGGGGAGTCGGGAGACGAAGTACGATTCGAGTGTGGAGAAAATCTTCGGCTTGCTGAGGTACTGCACATTCCCCGTCGTGGAGTGCGTCCGCCTGTACCGTCGATGCCTCTTCAATTTCCTGGTCGGCAATGAAGACATGCATCTGAAGAACTATTCCGTCATCACTCGCGGAAGAAGGACGGAACTCGCTCCCGCCTATGATTACTTGAACTCGGTTGCCACATACCTCCAGATCGGGACTCTACTCGACGACATTGAGGAAACGGCCCTGCCAGTGCGAGGGCGTAAACGCAAGCTGAAACGGTCCGACTGGGTGGATTATCTCGCACTGGAGAGACTCCAGATACAGGAAGTGGCGGCGAACAGGATTCTTTCCGAACTAGAGGCTTGTCAGAAGGAATGGTCGAGGCTGATCGAGATTTCCTTTCTGAGCAAAGAGGCAAAGCAGATCTACCGTGACGTGCTGGCCCGTCGGCGGGACACTCTCTTCGGATGAAGGCGTGGCCCAGACAACCAGAACTCGAGCACTCCAAGGAGCCTGCGGCTCGGCTTGAAGTATCGACGTGAAACATCTTTGAAGTGCGCAGGCCCTTGTGGTTCGGCGCGGCCCGCGCTGAGATGTCTTGCGGGACGAGCCGTCCCGAACCACTATACCCGCATTCAGAATATCGTTTGCGTCGGGCCTACACCGACGCGCGGACTACGAAAGCGATGCGGACGTTGTGTCGCACGCTCAATTCCAGCTTAAACGAAATTCAAAATGTGAGTCATTACTAACGTGAAAACTGGCGGTTGTGTGTTTACGGGTAGGCGTGCAGGACTCCACAGCAGCCTGCTTTCCGCATTCTCCGCAAGAGGATCGGGCCGCGCAAGCCTCCGCCTTTCGTTTCCTCCTCCTGTTCGAGCGCGCGCTTGTGGTAGACACCTGGCCAGCCGGGCCCGGATTTTGTCGCCCACTCTTTCACGACACGGTCGGATGTCAACTCGTTCGCCAGCGTGTTCGCAACGCGAATGACAAGTTCATGATGGCCCGCTGAACAGGGCGGCAGAAGCAAGCGCCATGGTGCCCACGCCATCTGTCCAATGGATGCTCCGTCCAGAAACACCGTTGCCGCGTGCTCTATTTCACCCGTCTCCAACTGGAGCGGGCTTTCCGCCCATGCATCGGGGACATCAAAATCAACCTTGTATTCCACCTCGCCTGAAAAGTCTTCGCCAAGCCAATCGCACCAGATCGCTCCGCGATCGAAGGAAGTCGCAGGCTCAGCCAGATCCAAAATCTCGAAATCATGTTCTCCCGCGATGAACCGCCGATGCGGAACGGCGAGCATGGTCGCATCGAGTTCGAGCGTATCTTCTGTCATGGGGCAGGGCGATGCTGCCTCCAGCGGGGCATCGGAAAGGAGAAACAGCGCGGATTCCCAGGCACCCAATTCCACGGGCAGATCCTGGGTCGTGTCCGGCACTTTCTCGATCCCTCCGGTGGACGGATGGAGACGATACACGTGCAATGATCCGACGCGGATGCGGCCGGCATACGCCGCGTTTCCTTCATTGAAGAGCATGAGCATCCGTCCGTCTGCCACTCGCCTCGCCGAGACGCGCACATCGCAGGCCGGCGGTGTCAGGAAAACAGTCGGCTCGATCTGTCCGACAAGTTCCGGGATTGTCCGGGAGACCTGGAACGAATTGGCGTCCGCATCCGATTCGCCTGCGATGCCGGGCGCGTGGCGCAGGCACAGGACCACGCCTCCCGCGTCGGCAAAGCTCTGAAGCCGGGAACGAGCTTCCGCCTGCATCCAGCACGTTTCTCCACACACGATGGTCGCGTAGCGCATCGGCCCCACTGCCAGTCGCCCGTCTTCGATCGAAGCGGAAACGAGTGCATCGTCATCGACAAGGTCGAAATCGCACTGGTGCGCAAAGAGTTCGGCAGCCAGGCCGTCGTGCGACGCGACCGCATCCTCCGCTTCCTCTCCCCACGCCCACAGGTCGCGGACGGGGTAGTAGAGCGCGACCGAAATGTCGGGTGTTCCGACGGAGAGACAGTATCCAAGGCGCGCCGCGTAGGCGTGAAAGCCGTTCATGTGATCCCAGAGTGGATTGCAGCGTCCGAAATGCGGTCGCTCGCCCGTCATATGGTGTTCGCGCGTGCCGAACGGATAGCAGGCGCCCACGAGCAGATCGATCCCGCGAACGAACTGATAGTCCACCAACCATTTCATCTGCGCGGGCGTCAGGCCATTTCCATAGACGGCGAAGGATTCGGTGAATGTGTGCCGCGTCCCATTCTGGTGCGCGCTGGACGACGCGAACTTGGGGAAGTGATGCTGGTTTGGGCGTCCTGGAACCAACTGGCGCCAGATGACATCAACACCGGGAAGATCCAGTGCGCGAAGTTGCCGCATCGCATGTCCGAAGCCATGCCGGATTGCTCCGAGCGTTTCATCCTCCCCACCCAGATGGCCAGCGGATGCCAGACCGTTTTCTCGGCACCATTGGCGCAGCGGCATGAAATACGCCTCTGCAAATCGTGTTGTCCAGAGATCGAAGAAGTCGATGCGCGTCTGCGCTCCGCACGGGGGCATATCGGCATGCGGCGGCGCGAAAAGAAGAGGCAGATCCTCATGAATATCGTGTCCGAATTGCTCTGCGTAGAGCCGTTCCATGCCCGGCGTCCAGGTGATCCAGTCTGGAGGACGAACAGAAGTCACTGCCGGTTCGTCCGTGAACGCCAGCC
>JAGLDW010000019.1 GCA_023145395.1 Lentisphaeria bacterium
GTTCTGGATGTCACTTGGCTGTCCAACTCGAGTTCTTTGGCAAACTTGGCGACGGATGCGCCGGAGAACTTTCCAGCCGCCCAGGCGGTCAGGACGCTCATGCCCTCGCATTCGGGGATTAGCAGCCAGGCGCTAAGTCCGCTGTTTTCGATCTCGCCCGAAACGATGAAATAGGTCAGGGAGAAATTGGTGGTGAGAAAGACGGGGGACTCCGGGGTCGGCTCGCCGATGGGGTACAGCTTCGGTTCTACCTGGATGGGTTTCTGGGGGTCGGTGTAGAGATTCAGGCGCAGGGTCATGAGCGCTGTGAGCTGGGCCTTGTCGAATGTCGGCAGCACACAGACGCCTCCGTACTTGGCAATCTCGTTCACCGCGTCGATGGTCTGGTCCATCACATTTTCGCCTTCGACGAAGCGCAGGCTGGCATAGCCAAGAGATTTGCAGCTGTCTTTGAGCGCTGCCCGTCGCGCCACGGTGTTGGTCTGGAAACGTTCCGCCAGGGAATGGGTCTCGAACTGCAGAACCAAATCATTCATGCCAGCCGCCTTGAGATCTGTGGTCAGGGCGATCATCTGGTCCAGGCCGGGGGCGGTGACGGCCAGGGCGTGACCGTTTTCGATGGCGGCTTCGCGGAGTTTGTCGGCAGTGTCGGCCGTGGCGGCCGAGAGGAGACTTCCCGAGCCCTTGACTGCAACGGCCGCGGCGATGAGCGCGTCGGGCTGGGAACTACGCAGGACCAGAGGGCGTCCGGTGGTCTCCCAGGCCTTCGCGGCCAATGCGACAAAGGCGTCCTGATCCGTGCCGTCCTGGGTCACCGCGACCATGTCGATGATCAGTTCTTCTCCAACGCGCTCCTGGACATAGTCGCGCACGGCGATCAGGGTTGCCTCCGTCTGCTCCGGGGGCGCCGCGTCACTGACATTGATGGCCAGCGCAGTCTGATTGGCAAACGTTTTCTCGTGCCGGTAGAGCACCGTTTCCTCGCCGAGCTTCAACGCCTTGTCCGGTCCTAGCGCAACGCCTTTCACGGGCGGTTCGCTAGCCGCGCCAAGAATTTCCTTGGCCTCGTCCGAGGCGTAGGGACACTCGGAGAGATCCGCCTTCTTGGCCGCGAGCCTCATTGCGAAGGCCAGGCAGGTGTTGGACCCGCACTCCTTGCAGTTGGTCTTCGGAAGGAGCTTTTGTATTTTCAGTCCTGTCAATGCCATGTGGGATACTCCCTTACTCATATTTAGGATTTGCGATTTTGGATTTTAGATATTAGGAGCCAACGTGTTACGACGCTATTGTGAGCAATAGGCCGTACAGCCCGGACAACGCTGTGTGTATCGAAAATCGCCACATCGTTTCTGGTCCCATTACGAAACGCTTGTATTGCTGTAATAGACTGTCGACCAGCTTTTTGGAACAATCTAAAAGCCAAAATATGAGTGCCAATATACGTGTCTCAACCGTTTTCTTGAAAATTCATATGAAACGCGCCAAACATCTGCTCTTGCCCCGTCTTCGCCTGATTCTGGGCATGCTTCTGGCGGCTTCCGCGCAGGGGGGGGAGCCTGGGAAGCGGGTTCACATGTTCTGGATGGTGGAGGGTGTCGGTGGGGCGCGTGTCTATCTTTTGGGTTCCCTGCATTTTGGCACGGGGGACATGTACCCTCTTCCTCCCCCGATCATCGCGGCCTATCGCGCCTCTGAAACTGTGGTTTTCGAGACCGATCTGGCAGTTGTCGAGAGCCCGGCGGCGGCCATGCGCATGGTTGCACTTGGAACCTATCCGCAGGGAGAATCCTTGGCTGACCATGTCGATGCTGAGACACTCGCGGCTCTCAAGAAGACTCTGGAGGAGATGAATCTTCCCGAAAGCCAGTTTCTCCGCTACCGCCCCTGGTATGCGGCCATGGTTCTCAGTGTTCTAGGCATGCAGCGGGCTGGGTTGTCCCCCGCACTGGGAGTGGATTCGAGACTTCACAAGCGAGCGGTGGAGGACGGCAAGGAAATTGGCTGGTTCGAGTCTTTCGAGTTTCAGCTCAAACTGTTTTCCGGACTTGAGGGGAAGGCGGGGATGGCGCTGCTTCGGGATAGTGTCGAAGAGACGGGCGACATCCACGATTTGGCGCCCAGACTCGTGCGGCTTTGGCAGAAGGGGGACTCGAAGGGACTTGTCGCGCTTGTGAACGAAGGGTTCGGTTCCTCCCCCGAATTGAAGAAGAAACTGCTTCTGGACCGCAATCGCGCCTGGGTGCGCAAACTCCGCGACTATCTCCATGTCGGGGGGAAGACCTTTGTCGTGGTTGGGGCGGGGCATCTTGCAGGAGACGGGGGAGTCGTGCAGTTGCTTCGCGAAGGCGGCCTACGCGTGACGCGCCCCCTCATGCCTGCCGGCACAGCACCAAAATAGAGCACACGAGGAAAACAAATGGACAAGCGAACACTGGGGAACACAGGCGATGAGCTTTCGCTGATCGGATTCGGCGGCATTGCCGTGCGCGACGTGACACCCCGCGAAGCCGATCGATACGTGGGCCGCGCCATCGACCGGGGGATCAATTATTTCGACGTGGCGCCCAGCTACGGAAATGCGGAGGAACGTCTCGGTCCCGCGCTGCGCCCGCACCGTGACCGCGTATTCCTCGCGTGCAAAACGACCCAGCGATCCGCAGACGGCGCCGCTTCCGATCTTGAGCAATCATTGAAGACTCTTGAGACGGATCACTTCGACCTGTACCAGTGCCACGGTGTGCCCTCGGTCGAGGATGCCGAGCGAATCCTTGCGCCCGGAGGGGCGTTGGAGGCGCTCGTCGCGGCACGGGATCGCGGCCTGATTCGCCATATCGGTTTCTCGGCGCACTCCGAAGAGGCGGCGCTTCTGCTCCTTGACGCTTTCCCTTTTGCCAGCGTTCTTCTGCCGATCAACCTGTTTTGCTGGCAGGACGGGGGCTTCGGACCCCAGGTCTGCGAGGTGGCCCAAGCCAAAGGCACTGGCATTCTAGCGCTGAAATCCCTCGCCAAACGTCCCTGGCGGGACGGGGAGCGGGAGATGTGGCCGAAATGCTGGTATCGTCCAGTTGACACTGTGCCGGAGGCGATGGTGGCGTTGGCCTTTACCCTCTCCCTGCCCGTGACGGCGGCCGTCTGCCCCGGACATGTGGAGTTGCTCTGGGTGGCTTGTGATGCATTGGAGAGGCTTGGGCCTCCCCCCTGGAAACTGCCTCCAGATGCGAGTTTGGACGGAGAGCCCATCTTTCATGCGGCCACGTAGGTTGGTTGCGACCGTGTCTTGGTGTATGACCACCGAAATGAGGAGTTTGGCGATGACACGAAGTGCATTTGGGATGGCAGTGAGTGCCATGGCTCTGCTTGTTGGGGGCGTGGGTTTGTCGGACACTATGGTCTTTGTGCAAGGAGGCAAGCCGGTTGACGTACGCCATCTGGGGCCGATATGGAAACAGACGGATGGTGGGATTCAAGGCGTGCCGACGAACACGATCGGGCATCGGATTCTGGGCGGAAAGGGGCTCGGCAAAGGTGATTTTGCCATCCGGGCCCGTCTCTCGCTGACGGGCTTGCGGAGCAGCGCCGCCGCCTTCGTCCTCGGGGAGAAGACCTACTTCGGCTTTGCCGGCGGCCACGGCAAGATCTTCATCACCGGCCCCTGGTTCAATGGGGCTCGGGGTACGCCCATCGGCGAACCGACGGACTTCATGACCGATGGCAAGCTCTTCGATTTTCTCTGCACCCGCATAGGCGATGAACTGCGGATCCTGATCGATGGGAAGGAAGTCTACCAGCAGAAACCGTTCCATCCGGGCCCGCTGCCGTGCCTTGGATTCACCCCGGTGCGGGCAACCATGAAAATCACCTCGTTCACAGCAGAAGGGACACCTGGAAAGTTCAAACTTCCCTACGTGTTCGTGGCCAAGAAGCCCATTCTCCATCCCAAGGCCAAGGCGTTGCCGCAATTGCCCCAGGGACCTTTCACTCGGCTGGGTGACGGCACCATTTTCACCTTTGACAAACATCACGCTTTGGGCAGTCGTGACGAGGGTGTCACATGGCAGCAGCTTTCGCCCCTCTTCCAGGATCCGAAAGAGTTCGCCACTCGGCCGGAGCGAGCGTTGTTGCGGACCCGCGAGGGTGTGCTTGTGCTGCTGTTCTTGAACGAGGTGGAAAAGACCTACAAATGGGACAGAAAGACGAACCTGCCTCTGCCGGGGATGACCTTGCCTACCTATTGCATCCGCAGTGAGGACGAGGGCAAGACGTGGTCTCTCCCGATTCTACTGTACGCGGGGTGGTGCGGCGCCATTCGCGACATCATTCAGACGGACACTGGCACGTTGATTGTTCCCGGCCAGGAACTGCTTATGAAAGAGGGGCGTCACTGCACCCGTCCGTACATCTCGAAGGACCTCGCCAAGACGTGGTCCTACTGCGCTGTCCTCGACATTGGGGGGCAGGGGGACCATGCAGGCGCCATTGAGCCGACCCTGATCCAGCTCCGTGACAGACGGATCCGCATGCTGATCCGCAGCTACCACGGACACTTCTACGAATCGTGGTCGAACGACGATGGTGGGACATGGACCGGGCCGGAGCCCTCGAGCATCAAAGCCAGCGGCGCTCCAGGCATCCTCGAACGCCTGCGTGACGGACGACTCGCTCT
>JAGLDW010000190.1 GCA_023145395.1 Lentisphaeria bacterium
TTCCATTCCGCCACGAGCGCACCGTTCAGATAGGTGCGCGCCACACGCCCGTCCCAAGTGAACGCCGCGTGGGTCCATGTGTCGTCGGGAATCGTCACCTGAGGCCATTGAGTCATCACTTTGCCCTCGGTGTTCGTGTAGAAGGGCATGTGGTAGGTAAAGGGCTCTCCCGTCCGCACTTTCGCCAGTTTGGAGCCTGCGGCCGTGTTGCGCCCACCATTGCAGAAATCGTCGATGTTGAAGAGATAGTAGACCCGTTTTTTCTGCGTGTTGGCCCAGGCGTTCTTGGGCAGTTTGAACCACATCTCCACCGTGAAGGCGTGCTTCAGATTGAAGTCTTCCGACACTGCGCGCAGAGCGGGCATGGCGTTGGTGGTGTTCCGGCAAAGAAGCCCTTTCCCGACCCGCCCCTCGCCGATGGCGTGGTATTGGGCATGTCTCGGGTGTTCGCTGAGAATGTGCCCTTTGCCCGACTGGTCGGTCGCCAGCACGACGCTATCCTGTTCGGGCTTGTCGAAGGACCAGTATGCAACCACATCCTCGGACGTCGCCTCCGCGCCAGTGTAGTGACCCTGCGTCCACGCCGTGGGCGAATGCGCGGCCAGACCCACATGCGCGGCTAGCACTGCCAGAAGGATCGCTGTCAGTCGGATGCTCTGTCGATTCAAGATGATCTCCTTTGGGGTCTACTCAACCCGTAGTGTCAACTGTGTTTTCGCGCCTGTCAGAATGTGCGTTAGATGAATTTCCCATGCACCTGGAGGATCGTTGACAGCCAAAGGCAGGAGAACCTGTCCCTTTCCGGTCTCCGCAATGGCAACGCCGCCGTATTCAGGACGGACATTGCCAGCAGCATCGGTGGTCTTGTACTGTACAGCCTGCGTGGCGTCGATGCCCTCGAAACGGAATCTGATTGTGGCCTTTTCACCGGCGCGTGCGCGGATCGTTGGCGCCTGAAGGATCTCGACCGGGCGAGGCACCACTGCATACAGCTTGGGCTCGCCAGGAAAAAGAACCGTGGTCACAGTGGGCGCGCTCCCGATCCGCGTGCCTGTTCGCACGTCGTAGATGGTCCCGGTGGTCACGCCCGCGAACGTGATCTCCACCCGTTGCTCCTTCGCGCCAGGCAGGAGACCATTCAGCAATCCGAACAGCAGTGGTTGCCCTCGATCGTCCAGATAGCGGACCACTTCCACATGGGGGAGGGTGTTCCCATCAAGTTTGACAGTGACTGATGGGGCAACTCCCGTCCGCTTGAGCAGTTGCAGCAGGAGTTCGCGCCAGATCTGTTCGGATTCCTTGCCCAGACGGCGTTCGGTGATGTAGAACGCAAGGTCGAAGTTCAGTAGCACCGCCTCGCCCTTTGCCGTGCTCTTTCGGATGATCACGGGGAGGGAACCGGCGACCGAACTGCCGCCTGACTCTCCACCAGCCAGTTGCAGTTCCTCTGCGGCTCGCAACCGAGGGAGGAGCGCGTCGTTTGCGAGATGTAGCCCCGGGCTGCCTCCCATCGGAGCGACGGCGCCAGGACGCGCCCCAAACAACTGGGCCAAGGCTGGTCTGTCGATCGGTCTGCAGTGCTCGTTGCTTCGCCCCGGAAAGACGTCTGCAATCACGCTGTTGCCGCTCCTGACAAAACGGGACACTGCTGCGAGTTCGGCGTCGGAGAGAGCTACGGAGTGAGGCAGAATCAAGACGCGATAGCCGCCCGTGGCCAGTTCGCCTTCCTCGATCTGCTGGTAGGAGATAAAATCATAGGGGACACCCACATCCTCCAGCGAACGCAACCAACCCTCCCAGGCATTGTGGACAGCCTTGGGCCTGCCCTTGATGAAGGTCGCGTGGATCGAGGCTTGGCTGTAGTGGATCGCCACCTTTGGCTTCTCGATGCGCAATGCTCGCACCTGTTGCCAGATGCCATTGGTAAGCTCCTGCCAGTGATCGCGTATCTGCCTGCCGCTGGTCGTGTAGGTCATGTCCGGGTAGAAGAAGATCGGCGTGTACCAGGCGGAGACCCCGGAGCAGTTGTGGAACAGGCACCACCACATGCGGTGTTCGCAAACCGGGTCCTCGGCCCAGTAGCCGGCAAACCACGGCTCGTCGCTCTGCCACGGAGAAAAACTGCGCCGGGCCTGCCCCATGTTCGACGTGTTGTAGGAGTGAAACAGCGGCACGGCGCGCGACATGAGCCACCAGTCCATGCCGTTCCCCGAAACTGGCGACTGGGTGCCCGAGAGACTGATGACGCTCCTCGGATCAAGCTCGGTCAAAGTCTCTTGCACCAATGCGAGGAATTGGGAGAAGCTGATTTCCATGTAGGTCCGAAAATCTGCCCATGGCGCCGGATTCTCCACCTTCCGCGCCTCCTTGTAGGTCATGGGTTCGACGGCGGCCCAGTCCTGAAAATGGGTGTCCCACTCCGTGTTCAGCGCCGCGAGAGTGCCGTACTCGCCCTTGAGCCAGTCCCGGAACTTGCCGAGTGTCGAGGGATGGAAGCAGAAGTCGAAGTAGTCTGCGTAGTGCGAGAGCGACATCTCGTCACCCAGGCAGTAGTCGAGCGCGCCGCCGTTTGCCAGTTGTGCTTCGCAATGCTCCCGGAAGGTTCTGAGCAATGCAGCCCGGTCTTCGGGATCGTCCAGGCAGGGCTTTCGCACAAGATGTTTCTTGTCTCCCGTCTTGGCGTAGGCCGCTTTGTTCTTCTGGTAGTTTTTTGAGCGGAGGGAGAGACAATTGTTCGGGTGGTACTGCACGCCGCCTTCGATGATCTCGCGGTATCCTGGATTGGTGGTGCGGTGCCAGCCGTCAAGAACCGCATCCGCGCCAAGGTCGAGCATGCGCCGTGCCTCGAGAGCGTTGAGGTACTTTTGCTTCGAACCCAGCGTCATATCCCAGGCGATGAGTCGCGGGCCGCGAGCCGACAGGATCCGGGTCAGGCCAAAGGTGAGAGTGCGTTTCAAATGGACCCGTTGCGGACTCCGCAAAGTGAGCGCGGCGCTGAGCTGTCCACCCAGCGCCTTTTCCGTTGGGAAGGCAAAAACCACACGGTTGTCCCCGGGTGGGACAGGCACGGTCTCCCGCTTGAGTTCCCGGCCATAGCCGTCCGTCAGCAGGATCTCGAACCGGAGTCCTGGGGTGTCGCCCTGTCGCTCAAGGACCGCTGTCGCCTCGGCAACTTGCCCGTGAGCCAAGACGGGTTGTGGTTGCTCAATGCGAGCACGCACCGCACCGGTCATCTGGAATGCGACGGCACCCCAGTCCAAGGCGCAGTCATCCTGGTCGCGCAAGAACAGGTAGGCGTGGGCTGGGCCGACGGGGACAGTCTCGGGCACGGGGATGACCAGTGGCATGCGATTGTCCTGCATGTCCGCAGGTGGGACTTCAACGGTCGAGCAGGACACTTCGACGCCAAACTCGTCCTGCCAGGAGACTCTGAGTGTGCAACCGGTGGGCGGTCGTGCGACGACTGCGTGAAGTTGCGGCGGATCGGTTGGCTTCACGGTAGCCGAAACAAGCTTGGTGGAAGAGTCGCGCCCGGCGGTCCAGACGATCACGCGAGCCAGTAGCGCGTACATGTCCTCCCAGTAGCGGTGCGCGGGATCGCGTTGCCGAATGGTTCGATGCCTGTTGAAACCTGGCAGGAGTCGCCCCGGCACATCGGGTCGGCCCGCGTTGTAGACATTGTCCCAAGTCAGCGCGGTGGTCCGAGCCTTGGCGTAGCTGCCAGTCACCAGCACCGGAACTTCGCCCCGCCGAGGGTTGGTGGTGTTCGCAGTCATATGCACCGTGCCAACCGATTTCTCGTGAGAGTATGCGAGCAGCGCGAGTTGCTCGGCGAGCGGGATGATGCGTGCGAGATTGGATTCCGGAGGTGAGACCGCTTGCATGGTCGCGCTGGGAAGGCGCAGCGTCGTCCAGTAGCGTTTGGCCGCCCCGCGAACGGGGAGCACTGGTGCGCCTTGAGCGTCCACGACTTCCTCGCCGCCCGGGCCAATCCACACAAACCCTGCGCCCTCGCGGATCTGCTGCAGCACCGCCCCGCGAATGGCGTCCGTGAAATGGTGCTTCCAGCTCATGCCGCAGATGACATACACGTCGAACGTGCGCTTGAGCACGATGCCGAGCATGCGTTCCTGTGCATCCGCGAGACTGGTGATCGACTGGTCGCCGCGATACCGGTAGTCCGCGCCCGCCAAACGAGAGCGGATCTTGACGGTTTCCACTTCCAGGTCCAGGCGTTGCGCGAGTTCGACAATTTCGCGCTGTTCACCCACATCCACGAGAACGAAGGCGCGTATGGCGCCACCAGATAGCGGTTTTGCCCATTTTTCGTGCGGTGTCTCGATCTCGAAGGAGAGATCATGGCGTGGCAGTTCGGCCGGGTCGCGGCCGGATGCGCCGACACCGACGATGCGCTCCACGTTGGCTTCCTGCTTGTAGGGCACGTCCGGCCGACCGACGATGAGGGCGCGCTCGAATGTCGTCTCGACCAGTCCGGACTTGACCGCAAGCAGCAAACGGTATGTGCCGGGTGTGAGCTTTGCCGACCAAGTCCAGCGCTGTGCCCGGCCAGCTTTGAGATTTGCGCTGGCCTTGCCGATGACCTGCGTTTCGCCGTTCGCAATCCGCTGCACACTAGCGACAACATCGACGGACCTTTCGCGGTCCGAAAAAAGTGCTGCCTCGAACTTCGCGTCCGTGTTGGGGGCAACTTCGCCCTTTGGTGCGAGGCAACCCGCGAATCCGTGGCCAACTCCCGTAAGCTCCTTGAGGCCATCGAGAAAAAGGAACTGCACGTCTGTTTTCACCGACTCTCCGGGAGGAACAGCCAATCTGACCAAGCGCCATTCCAGACTCGCCATCTCCTTGCCCTGCCAGGTGTAGAAGCAGTTCAGTCGCCGCAGCTCGGTCGATACTGCCAAGCCGATTCCGGATTCGCCCAGGACACCCGCCCAGCCCCGACTGACCTTGCGGACCCAGTCGTCACGGTCCCGCCCATCTGGATCCTCGCGCCAGGGAAAGCGCCGGATACCTTGCGCAGAGGGTACGAAGAAGGTGTTGTTCTCCCCGAACACCGCCATAATGTTGTGGTTCCACCAGGAGTAGACGAACTCGGTCATGGAGGATGGCTCGTTCTTGTACTCGTAGGAGACATCCAGGCTGGCGTGGTCCCGATGGAGGGTCAGCGTCTTCTCGATTTCGGTGAAAGCGTACATTTCCTGCCTGCCCCTGCCGCGTAGCACCAGCACCGCCCGGTCGGGGAAAATGCGCAGATCGGTGGTGTAGGGGAAGGGGGCGTAGGAGTAGTAGGGATCCCAGTTGTGATCTTCGAGCAGGCCGCCGGGAAACTTGTCAGATCCGGATCCTGTTCGCGTGAGCTGCTTGCGCGAGGGCTTGTGGAATACAGACTCCACGATGCCACCCCGGATCGGGTCGATCAGGAGCTGCACAAAGCGATTCTCCAGCAGAACTTTCTGCTGCCCACTGCCGTCAAGGTCGCCTTCTCGCGCCAGCAATGCATTGCCCGGTGTGGTGGGAACTGGCGGCGCGCTGGAAACCTTGGATTCCGTTGGAGCGGGAGACCCGTAGAACTCCACTTCCCGTAGCCCTGCATGGTTCGGGGTCAGCATCCGCACCCGAATCGCGTCTGTGACCGCACCAAGGCCGTTGAACTCATAAACGTGGATCGAGGACTTGATCGGTCCTCGGTAGCCCGTTGTGTCCTGCGCAATCTGTACATACGTTCCCTGTTGTCTGGCAAGGAGCTGGACAGCATCGAGCAGGTATCCCTGGTTGCCCCGAAATGCATGGACCACAACCCGTTCGACCCGGAACCGACCGGGCAGGACAAAGTCCACATGGATTGGCCCTTTGAAGATTGCCCGGTGCGCCCGCCGGTCCGACTCGCCGTCGATGAGCGCCTTGCCCGTCGGGTCACCCCATTTCGCGGCCAGCCAGCGGCGGTGGCTGTACGTGTATCCTGTCGGCTCGATCTTCGTGTCGGTCTTTTCGCTTGCGCAGAACGCGGTGCCACACAGAACGACAACTCCAGCGCATCGCAACGCCGACATGACACAAAAGAGGCGGTTCATATGGATCCTTCTCGAAACAAAATCCAAAATGCGAGTACGACTAGTGTAGACCATATCCGCCGGCGCCTAGTTAGGCTAGTCACCGATCGACTTTAGGGGTCGGCGAGTCGGGCAGCGAGCACTGTGAGAAATCACCCTCGGTCCCGGAGGTCCCGAGCCACTATCAGGGAAGTTGCCAGCGGGTGCCGGCGATATGCGTGACGTTGTCGTCGCCGGTGAAGTAGTAGATGGTGAAGATGGCACCATCTTCGAGTTGCATGCTGCGTGGGTAGCCGAGGTCGTATCCTCCACCGTCGTTGCGCAGGATGATGATGTGGCTGGTGTCCCAGGTGAGTCCCCCGTCGGTGGAGAGAACGGCTCGGATTCCGTAGGGCGAATGGCGGTAGCCGTAGGTGAGCAGGCAGCGTCCGTCCTTGAGTCGGACGAAGCCACTCGGCGGGTGTCCGATGATGCCGGACGGACTGGCCGTCCAGGTTTTCCCCCCGTCACGGCTGATTCCCTGCCACATCTGGTCATCGCCCCCGCCGACGCGAGTGAGCACCCAGAGCACACCGTCATCCGTCTCCCCGACGAGCGTCTCCTCCGTGAAGCTGAGCTTCTCGTCCGGGTCGCCCATGACGCGGTGCACTTCGGCCGCGCGACCGTCCGCCGTGATGGCCACATAGACGTCGCCGCTATCCCCCTCCTTGGAGCGGACCATGAACGCGCGGAGGACCCGTCCATCCCGTAGTTGCATGAAAGACCAGGGCGAGGAGCAGGAAGACCAGGTGTCGAGTTTGCCGATGGGCGCCTTGGTCCATGTCTTGCCGTCGTCCTCGCTGCGTTGAAGGTACCCCCCGCTGTTGGTGGAGAACCAGCCTGGACGGGATGCCCCTTGTGTTGATGTGCGGATCTTGCCCTTGAAGGCGCCCAGACGTTCCGGCGGGTACCATTTGCGCCAATTCTGGTCGATCCGGACTAGTGCGCCATCGGCGGTCTTGTAGATCGGGCCACTGTGAGGTCCCCGTGTCCCCGATGGCAGTTTTTCCACATCTTTCCACGTGATCCCACCATCTGCGCTGGCCATGAGGCCGCGCGTCGAATCCAATGTTCTGTAGTGCGTGCGGGTCGTTTTCTTGGTGAACGTGGTGTAGAGCGTGTTGTCTGCCGAATCGATGAGGAGAGAGGGGAAGGGAGCGTACACACCCTTCTTCTTGAAAACCACCACGTTCTCGGCACCTGGCAAAGCAGGTTGCAGGGCGCGGGCGGCGGCTCTTCCATCCGTCCAGGTCAACCAGTCCCAGTAGGCGTCTCCTGTGCTGTGACTTGCTGCCGCTCCGAAGCTGACACGGTTGCGTCCCTTGTGCGCGGGGAAAGTGAATGCGCCCTTGCCACTGATGGCGGGGGTCGAGTCCACTGTCACTGTGACATCCGTGTCTCGAATATCGACGCGGTACTCGTGGAAGGCGTCGGTGGTGTCCATCGGGTGGGAGAGCTTGGCGTGGTGGAGTTCAATGCGATCGGTGTAGAGCGTGAGAATGTCCTCGTGGACTCCGTCGCTAAAGCAGATGGAGACTCCGGCCAATCCCTCGCAGGCGACGACTTTGACTCGGGCGCGCACGCAACTTCCGGTACCGGGGTGCGCGATCCAGTAGTGCGACATGACGATCATGTCGCCTTTGACAGTACCCCCATCGACGACATGCAAGAGACCGTTTTCGATCGTTGCGGACATGCGTGGGTTCGCGGAGGGCACGGGGAGGCGGACCGAGGGATCGTCGAAGTCGTCACGCTTCCATTCCGGATCTGCCTTCACGGGTAGCGAGCATAGGAATACGAAGGCCGCGAGTATGCCGATGGTGCATCGCATGGCGTGTGTCTCCTGGGTGTGTTTCGCTTACGTGCCGGTTCAGGAGAATCAACATACCTTGTTTTGCGCTGTTCGCATGGTGCGGCCGCTGGGGATCCACGCAGTGGCGGGACTGTC